>JANLGW010000017.1 GCA_024653965.1 Rhodospirillales bacterium | reverse complement strand
CACCTGCAGGCCAACCATGTTGAAGAACTGGTGATGGCCGGGCACATTCAAAAACCATCCATGGCCCAGTTGATGCCCGATGCGCGCGCACTCAAGATACTGGGCGCCGGGTTGCTCCATCGCGGGGACGACAGTTTATTGTCAACCATCGTCCATGCCCTTGAAAGCGAAGAAGGCTTTCGTTTTGTCGGCGCACACGAGGTGATGCCCGAATTGCTCGCCCCCGAAGGTTTGCTGGGCAGCGTCCAGCCCAATGAAGCGCAACACGCCGCCATCATCGTCGCCGTTCATGCCGCCAAGGATTTGGGGGCGAAGGATTTGGGGCAAGCGGCGGTGGCGTCCGCCCGTGGTGTGGTCGCGTTGGAAGAACGCGCGGGCACCGATGCCATGCTGGAAAGCCTGTTCGGCAATACACAAGCTCAAGGTGCGGTGTTGGCCAAGATGGTCAAACCGGATCAGGAAACACGCGCCGACCTGCCGACCATCGGCGTGCATACGGTTGAAAACGCAGCCCGCGCCGGTCTGGGTGGCATTGTGGTTGAAGCCGGGGGCGCATTGATCCTCGATCGCGCCGCCGTCGTAAAGACCGCCGATGCCAAGGGCCTGTTTGTGATGGGGGTGAAGGCGAATGCATAACCCCGATACGCCATCCATCCGTCGCCCGTTGGTGTTTGTCTTGGCTGGTGAGCCTTCCGGCGATGCGTTGGGCGCGTCGGTGATGCAGGCACTCGATGTCAAACTGGGCGGGCGGGTGCAGTTTGCCGGGGTCGGCGGGCCGCAAATGTTGGGCGTCGTGAAAAGCGGCGGTATGGAAAGCCTGTTCCCCATGCAAGACCTGGCGGTGATGGGGGTGTTTGAAATTGCCCCGCGCCTGCCTTTGTTGCTGAAGCGGATCAAAGAGACTGCAAATGCAGTTGAACGCCTCAAGCCTGACGTTTTGCTCACCATTGACGCCCCGGATTTTTGTTTTCGTGTCATTAAGCGTTTGAAGGCGCGCGGCGTAATGGTGCCGGTGGTGCATTTTGTTGCGCCGAGCGTATGGGCATGGCGTCCGGGCCGGGCGGCGAAAGTGGCGAAGTTTCTCGACCACCTGTTATGCCTGTTGCCATTTGAGCCGCCGTATTTTGAGCGCGAAGGCCTGAAGGCGACCTTTGTCGGTCATCCGGTGGTGGCCAGTTCCATCGGCGATGGCGATGGCCCATCGTTTCGCGCCCGTTATGGCATTGCCCCCGATGCTCCGGTGCTGTGTGTGCTGCCGGGCTCGCGCTCCGGCGAAGTTGAACGATTGTTGGCGGTGTTTGGCGAAACGGTCGCCAAGCTTGCGCCGCAGTTTCCCGGCCTGAAAATTGTAATGCCGAGCGTCGAGCATCTTGAGGTGCGTTTGCGTACCGCCTGTGCGACGTGGGCCGCGCCCGTTGTGGTGGTGGGCGGGGCACAAAAGGCCGATGCTTTTGCCGCAAGCGATGCGGCGCTGGCGGCCAGCGGCACGGTGGCGCTGGAGCTGGCCATGGCTGGCTTGCCCAATGTTATCGCTTATAAGGTTCATGCGCTTACGGCGGTTTTGGCTAGGCGGTTGCTGAAAACCCGTTATGCTAATTTGATCAATATTATTTTGGACCGCGAGGCGGTGCCGGAATTGCTGCAGGAAAACTGCACCCCGGAAAACTTGGCGCTTGAAGTCGCGCGCCTGTTGGATGACGAAGGGGCCAGAACCGCGCAAAAAGCCGCCGCGTTCGAGGCGCTTAAACAACTGGGCTTCGGCGGCCTGCCGCCGGGCGAACGCGCCGCCGACGTGGTATTGAGTTACATCAAGGATAAGGGGGAACTTCAATGACGGCCAATTTCCGCCTGCTGCACACCATGATCCGGGTGTTCGATTTGGATAAATCCGTTGATTTTTACACCCGCCATTTGGGCATGAAGGTGCTGCGCCGCACCGATTATCCGGAAGGCAAATTTACTTTGGTGTTTGTCGGTTACGGGGATGAGGCCTCCAACACGGTGTTGGAACTCACCCACAACTGGGATCAGGAATTGCCTTACGATCTGGGCACGGCGTTCGGTCATATCGCCATTGCCGTGCCCGACATCTACGCCGCGTGCGAAGCGATGGAGCAAGAAGGCGTCAAGATTGCGCGCAAACCCGGCCCGATGAAACACGGCACGACGGTTATTGCTTTCATCGAAGACCCGGACGGTTACAAGATCGAGCTGATCGAGAAGAAGTAAGCGGCACGCTTTGGATTGAGCGCGGAGGTCATTACCGTGGCGGCGGCGGGCGATGGCCGAAGGGCGGCGGCATACCCATTCCCTGTCCATTCATTCCTGGGCCGCCCATTCCTGGACCACCTTGGCCGGGGCGGTTTCCGCCACCTTGTCCCGCACCTTGTTGTCCGCCTGGGCCGCGCGCGAAGCTTCGGTCCGGATCACCTTTCCAGCAGCGCGGAATGAACGGGTAATTGGTGCTGATTACGTACAGATAGGTGCCGTCCGGAAATTCGGCGGTCTTGGCCGTGGCGCCGTTGCATTCATCCAAATCGCCCAGGCCTTGCGCGTATTCATAATCCTGCACGTAAGTACCGTCATAAGCGCCGCCCGGCCCCGATGGCCGAACGCCCGATTTAATGCGATAGCTGGCTTTGTATTCCGCCGCATCGAAGCCATAGGGCGCATAGATGGGGTAGCCATCCGCCGCCCAGCCCAACTGCACTGGGCCGCTTTTCTGAGTGCTGAGTTTTTTCAGAAGTTCCGTCGGCATGGCGTGATAGTGGTACGCGCCGTCTGGCTGTACGTGGGCGTTGCTGCCATCTAGGCCTAAGTTCATCGCGCCTGACATGGCTTCGATATTCCAGCCCGAACTGCGGTCGCGGTTCCAATATTCAGCCGTCAACGGATCGAAAGGCACGCCGTTCAGCGCCACGCCGAAATTTTGGTGGCCCAGCGGCGTGATGCGCCCCGCCGGTTGCGGATGAAGGGGGATACGGAAGCGGTAATTTTGCTCACGGATGGTGTTGGGGTTGCCGCGGTTGGGAAATTGCCCCGTTGCGTGGTCGGCGAGCCCGTCGGATGTGATGAACCGATAGCCCGCAGTTTCGTCGATGTTGATGTGCGCCGCCGCTTCGGCGGGATTGCGCAGAAAATTCCAAAAGGAAACGGGTTTTTGCGCTGCATGCGACTGGCCGCCCATCCCCTCAATGCCATGGCCGGATGCTGCGCTGGGCAACAGAAAGACAGTGAGCAAGAGGACTGTGCGTTTCATCGTTTATTTGCTCTTCATCACCCACACGCCATCCCAATCTTTGGGGTTTTCGGCTTTCAAGTGTTCGCAGCGTTCGATGTAGGTGTTGGACAGTTCGTCCTTGGGGTTGGCCTTCAGCACCTCTTGGAACGATTTGATGGCCTTGTCCCAATTGCCCGCGGTGTAATGTTTGCGGCCCTCGGTGAAATAATTGACGCCGTCCATCAGGTTGGGGAACGTTTCGTCGGTGTGATAGTCGAGCACTTCGAAAACGCGGACCGGTTTGGTTTTGCCTTTGACGATCACGTCGTCAACGTCGCGCATGCGGTAGGTGCCCTTGAGCCGCTTGTGGGTGAATTCGGAAATCAGCAAATGCGCGTGATATTGTTTGCACGCACTTTCCAAACGCGCGGCCAAGTTCACGCCGTCGCCGATCATGGTGTAATCCATGCGCTTCGGGCTGCCGATGTTGCCCGACACCACGTTGTCGGTGTTGAGGCCTAAGCCGTGATCGATGGTCATCAGCCCCTTGGCGGCGCGGATTTTGTTCCAATCGGCCAAGCTGGTGAGCATCTTGATGGCGGCGCGCATGGCGCGGTCTTCATCGTCCGAATGGGCGACGGGAATGCCGAACGCCGCCATGATGGCGTCGCCGATGAATTTATCCAACATGCCGCCTTCTTCGGTGATGCAATCGACCATGATGGTGAAGTATTCATTGAGCAGCGCCACCGTGCCCTGCGGACCCAGCGCCTCGGTGATGGTGGTGAAGCTGCGCACGTCGGAAAACAGCACCGTGGCGTCGGCGGAACGTCCGCCCAAAAACTCGTCGCTGTTGCCTGCCGACATCAACTGATCGGCTAGGCCTGGGTCCATATAGCGGCTCATGGTGGACTTCATGCGTTTTTCCGACGAGATGTCTTCGATCATCACCATCGAGCCGAGTTTTTTGCCTTCGGTGGAAATCAGCGGCAGCACGGTAACGTTGGCCGAGGTCGCTTCGTCGCCGAACGACATTTCCGCATCCATCGAAATATCGGTCACTTGGGTGTCGTCGACTTTTTTGATCTTGTCCATCACCCAGGCGTTTTTGTCGGTGAAAAATTCTTCAGCCGTTTTGCCGATGATGTTGATTGCGGCCTCCAATTTCATGATGCGCACGCCCGAGCGGTTGCAGGTGACGATCTTGCCGTCTTCGTCGGTCGTTACCACCGCGTTCGACATACTTTCCAGCATGCTTTCGTTGTAGTTCTTCATGTTTTGGACATCATTAAACAGCTTGGCATTTTCCAGGCCGATGGAAATTTGCGCGGTAAATGCCTTCAAGCGCTGTTCGTCTTCGTCGGAGAACGGCCCGCCCTTTTTGTTGAGCACCTGAGTAACGCCGATGACCTTGCCGTTTTTGTTTGCCACCGGAGTGCACAGGATGGAGCGGGTGAAGAACCCGGTCTTTTTGTCGAAGCCCGGATTGAAGCGCAAGTCGGCATAGGCGTAAGGAATGTTGATCGACTTGCCCGACGTAAACACGGTGCCGGCAATGCCCAAATGGTTGGGGAAGCGGATCACCGCCGCGTCCAGCCCGGCGCCGACCATGGACCACAGTTCTTTGGTTTTTTCGTCGTTCAAAAACAGGGTCGAGCGTTCGGCATTGAGCATGCGCGTCGCTTCGCCCATGACCTTGGCCAACAGGGCGTTGAGGTTGATTTCGGAGGTGACGTCGGAAACGATGTCGAGAAATTCCATTTCCTGGCTGCGCTTGCGTTGCATGCGCTCGACGAATTCGGTGCTTTGCAGCGCCACCGCCGCCTGGGTGGCCATGTCTTGCAGAAATTCCAGATCGTCGGTGTCGAACTTGACCTGTTTGTCGCCCGACTTTTTATTCAGCGCCTGGACCACGCCGATGATATCGCCTTTGACGGTCTTGATCGGCGCGCACAGGATGGTGTGGGTTCTAAACCCGGTCTGCTCGTCGATGGATTTGTTGAAGTGCGCATCCAAATGCGCGTCGTCGATGATGCGTCCGGTGCCGGTGGAAAAGACCCAGCCGGCAATACCGCTGTCGTTGAGGATGCGGATTTCGCGGATGTTGTCGCCTTGGGCCACGCGGGTATACAGCTCGCCGGTTTCCGGGTCGTTCAAAAACAAAGATGAACGTTCTGCTTTTGTTTCACGTGAAACAATGTCGACCAGTTCGCGCAGCACTTCGTCCAGCGTCTCGATGCCCGCCATGTGGCGCGACAGTTCCAGCAGCATTTCCGCGCGTTCCAGACGGTGCAGTTCGTCGCCGCTGAGGACGCGGCTTTGCGGCGCAAGCTTGCCATTGGCACGTTTTTTTGGCCCAGTTTTGGGTGCGGTCTTCGGCGCAGTTCTTGGCGTGGTTTTGGGCGTGGTCTTTTTGGCCTTTGATGCCGCCTTGGACGCGGCTTTGGGCGCAGGCCTAGGCGGAGTTTTCGGCGCGCTTTTTTTAGCACCGCTTTTTTTGCTTCGGGCAGACTGGGTGTCGGCCATGATGGTTATTTCCCCCGGATAATTTTATTTTTTTGGGTATTGGTTCTGAGCTCTTCCATTTCGTCGCGTAGCGCCTGAATGGTTTGGTGCAATTGTTTGACCTCGTCGCGGGCGTTGCGGGTCATTTGTTCGATTTGATCTTCGTATTTGAATTTGACCTGATCCACCTCGTCGCGCAGAGCCTGTACCGTGCGGTACAGTTGACCGACTTCATCCTTGCCGTCTTTGATGGCCGAATGCACGGCTTCGTCTTTGTCAAAACGCAGGCTTTCCAAATTGTCGCGCAGCGCCACGGTGGTGGCGCGCAACTGCTGGATTTGTTTGTTGGCCTCGGATACCGCGGTTGAGACGGCCTCATCTTTGTCAAAACGCACACGCTCCATCTCGTCGCGCAGGGCCTGAATGGTGTTTTTCAGGTGACGGATTTCCGTCTGCGCGATCAGCAGTTGGTCGCTCTCTTCAAGGATGACGCTCATGCGCGGGTAATTCCGATCCGAAATATCTTTGAGGGCGTTGATTTAACACCATAAACCCATGGTCCCGCAAGGTGCGCGAAGATAATCCAAAACGCGCATGCAAAGAGGCTTCGCCGTGACGCAATCGCCCCGATTGGTAAGGCCCGGTCTGCGGGTTCGGGTTCAGTTTGCCCCGTGAGCGCCGGGTTTGGTGAGGATGAGGTTTTCGCCCGGCTCGGGTTTTGAGGTGGATCGGGCAAAATGCTCTTGCTCGCCATGGTCCTGCATGACGCAGTTCCGTCCGCTGTTTTTGGCCGCATAAAGCGCCCTGTCCGCGCGCGCCATCAAATCGAGAATGGTGGCATCGCTTTTGTTGAGGTCGGCGACGCCCAACGACGCCGTGACATGCAGCGTTTGTGTGCCCCAGAGCATCTTTGTCTGTTCGAGATCGTGACGGATGCGTTCGGCGAGGATAAAAGCCCCTGAACTGGCCGTTTCGGGCAGCAGAATGGCGAATTCTTCACCGCCGATGCGGCCCAGGATGTCGGTGCCGCGCAGGTGGCTTTTTGCGATTTCGACAAATTGGCGAAGAACTTCATCCCCACCGGCGTGGCCATAGGTGTCGTTGACGCGTTTGAAGTGGTCCAAGTCCACCATCAAGATGCTCAGAGCGGTTTCATAGCGGCTTGCCCGGGCGACCTCGGTTTCGGCCATGTGCAGGAAGTTGCGGCGGTTGTTGGTGCCGGTGAGGGCGTCGGTCGTTGCTAAAATGCGCAGGTCTTCTTCCATCTTTTTTTGCATGGAGATGTCGATAATGAGGCCATTGAAGATGATCTCATTTTCATTGACCGGAGCCGGTTTGGAAAGACAGCGGCCCCATTTTTCCGTGCCATCCGGCGTCAGAAAACGGCCTTCGAACGACCAATCTGAGCACTCACGAAAGGCGTCGTCGATGGTCGAGAGGTAGCGTTTTTCGTCTTCGGGATGCAGGGTCAAGGCGCGCCAGTTGCGTTTCAGTTCTTCCGGGCTGACACCATAGAGTTCCTGACAGCGCGGGCTGACGTACAAATAACCGCGTTCGCCGTTGGGGTGTTCGTACCACTGGAAAACGACGCCGGGTACGTTGGCGGCCATATCGCGAAATTTGCCTTCCGAAAGTTCAAGCGCCTTTTTTTCTTCTTCATAGGCGGCGACTAGGCGACAGAGGCGGCTGACCAGCCAAAAGACGATGACGGCGATGCCCGCCATGATCGGCAGAAAAATCCATCCCAGCCTCACGATCGTCGAACCGTTTTGGGAGGTTAACTCCATCACCTGTTTGCTTTCTTCCGCTTGCTGCCGCCACGCCCAGTGCAACTGGTTGAGGGCGGAGATGGCGACGGTGGGGTTGAGGTCGATGCGTTTGTCGATTTGGGCCGGGGTGAGCCCCTGGGCGCGCAGTTTGGGGATTTCCAGAACCTGGGCGCGGGTTTTCAGCACCAATGCGCGTAGATCGTTCAATGCTTTGGTTTCGTCGTCGCCGATGTCGAGCAGACGATAGCTGTCGATGGAGTTTTTAGCCTGGTCCAAGTCGATGTCGATCCAGGTCAAGATATGTTCGTCACCGTGCAGCAGATAATCTTTCAAGTGTTGGGCCATGCCGCTGTAACCAAGATAGACGTGGATATTCGTCAGGTACGCCACCTTTTGTTCGGACACGGTATCGTAATGTTGCCAGGTTGTGCGGACGTCGGAAAACACGCGAATGGCATATGCGCCGATGAGGATTCCGCCGATTGCCGTCAGCGTGATCAAAACGGTCGCGGCAATGCTGATGTAATTCCATCGGCTGGCGAATGAGATGTTGAAATTCAACATGCGTGAAAGCCCCATACTTGCGTGAACAAGAAGCGCAAGAGTTCCACGTTAAGTTAAACGAGGCAGGGGAAACTTTTGTGAAGGTTGTATTACGATTGTGCGCGTGTGAACGGATTTTCGCCCCGGAGCCAGGATGCGGCGATATCCGAATTTTCCAGGCCGATGGCCAGCGCCGCCACCAGTTCGATGTTTTCCACGGCGAACCCGGTATCCACCAATCCGGCATAAAGGCCGTAACCGACCGCGTTGGCCGCTTGGTATTGCGGTTCATACAGGGGCACACCTTCGGCCATGTGGGAAGCGTAGGCGGTTTTGCAGGCGTTCAAGTCCACGCTCGCCAATCCGCGACAGCTTAACGGGCGCACGGCATGCACCGCGCACGAACCGTCTTTGAGCAGCGGGCAGGGCAGGCGCAATTTGGCGCGTTCGTCGTCGTTCAGGCCCCGCGTTAGGCCATCGATGTTTTTCACCTTGCGTTTGAGCGCTAAGGTAGCGGCTTCGTCCCAGGTCTGGGCAATGTGCGACAGCACCAGCAACACTTCCGGCGCAGACGCGGTGACGCGGATGTGACAGCAATAGGGACAGCCCGGGCCGCAGGCGATGGGCTGAGGGGGAGGCAGAACGGCGGCGACGTCTTGGGCGGTCTGGTCGGCGCGTTCTAGCGCACGCGCGGCCATTTTCAACAGGCGCCCAGTAGATCGCGGTTTGCGCAACGCCCGCGCGCTATCGCGGCGCTGGTCCAAGGCGGCTTTTTCGATGATGGCGGCGACGGTCATGGCGATGGTCATGAGCTTAACGCTCCGGGTAGGAAATGCCCAAAATTTTCAGTTCGTCTTCGCCGCTGGGCGTGTCCACGATCACCAAATCGCCGACGGTTTTGTGCAGCAGCGCCGCGCCGATGGGGGAATCCGTGCTGATGCGCCCCAGGCTCGGTTCGGTTTCGTCGCTGCCGATCAAGGTCACGGTCATGATCTTGCCGTTGGCGCGCTCATAACGCACCGTCGCGCCGAAGTGAATGCGTTCGCGATCGACCTGGAAACGCGGATCGACGACGCTCAGGTTTTCCAGGCGTTTGCGTAAAAATCGCACCCGCGAGTCGATCTGGCGCAGGCGTTTTTTGCCATAAATGTAATCGCCGTTTTCCGAGCGGTCGCCGTTGCCGGCCGCCCAATGCACCGTGCGCACCACCTCGGGGCGCTCGTTTTCCCACAGTTGCGTCAGTTCGGCCTTGAGGCGCGCGTGGCCTTCGGGCGTGATGCAGTCGGGTGGGGCCAAGTCGGGGGGGGGGGGCGGTTTGTGGTTCATGGTATTCAAGGTGTATCGGGCCTGACGAAAAAAGGCCAGCCCCCTGCTTATTCAGCGGTGGGGACTGGCCCTTTTATTGGCTCCGGCGGCAGGACTCGAACCTGCGACAAGGCGATTAACAGTCGCCTGCTCTACCAACTGAGCTACGCCGGATCAGGCGTTTTTCACGAGAGGGGGATGGAGGCGCGGACCGGATTTGAACCGGTGTACACGGCTTTGCAGGCCGCTGCGTAGCCACTCCGCCACCGCGCCATCCTGCCCATCGCCTATGTGGAAATGGGGAGCCGTGGGCTCCTGACCTTTTTGCAAAGGCCCTCCTCGTGAAGGCGCTGGAACATAAACCGGGTATTGCGTGCGGGTCAAGCGCGCAAGCCCGGTTTAGGCACTTTTTTACAAGGCCTGCCCCAAGGCCCGGCAAAACTGCGTCAACATGGCGCAAATACAGGCTTTTTCGGTTTTTGCGGGGAGGCTTTATCATATTCGATTGAAGCCTTCGTCCGCCTCACGCTATAGTGCGCGCCAACTGGGGAGACGATTGGCGGGCCAAGGGGCATAAAACCAGGGTCCAAGAATCGCTTAAAGTTGCTTGAAAAATTCAAAGGGAGGGGTATTGCCCATGGACTTCGCGTTAGCCCGTCGCAACATGGTAGAAGGCCAAATCCGCACCAACCGGGTGACGGACCAGGCGGTCATTGAAGCGTTGGAAAGCCTGCCGAGGGAAGCCTTTCTCGGCGGCACGATGAAGGAACGGGCTTATCTCGACGAAGACCTGACCATCGCGCCGGGGCGCATCATGATGGAGCCGATGGTTTTAGCGCGCCTGCTGCAGGCCGCGCGCATCGAACGCACCGATCTGGCGTTGGTTATCGCCGCCGCTTCGGGGTATGAGGCGGTCGTCATTGCGCATCTCGCCAGCGCCGTGGTGGCGCTGGAAAACAATGCCACGTTGGTCGCGAGCGCCAAAGATCACTTGGGCGGGCAGGGTGCCGATACGGTCAGCCTGCTGCACGGCGATCTGGCCAAGGGCCATCCCGGTCAAGGGCCGTATGACGTTATTTTCATCAATGGCGCGGTGGGCGAGCTGCCGGGCGCATTGGTCGAGCAATTGGCCGAAGGCGGGCGTCTGGTCTATGTGACGACCGCTCCCACCGTGGGCGGCGGCAAAGCCATGCTGGTGAGCAAGGAAAACGGCGTCGTGTCCGAAACGGAAATGTTTGACGCCAGCATCCCGGCGCTGCCGGAATTTGCGGCTAAACCCAAATTTAACCTCTAGTAGTTTAGAAAAATCTAATATACAATGCGCCGCGGTGGTCCTGGGCAGTGTGCCCGGCGCCGCCGCCGCTTTTTGTGTGTCCTTCAATAAAACGGAGTCAGTCTTAAATGACCCATATCCTCCCCTTGGAAATTGATGCGCATGACCTTCATCAAATTCATGTGCAAAGCCGCAAGGCGGCTTATGTTGATGTGCGGATGCCTTGGGAAGTGGCGCAAGCCCCGGCGGGCGACAGCCTGAATATCCCGCTTAATCAATTGCCGCACAGCCTCGACCAACTGCCCCGTGACGTGGATCATCTGGTGATCATCTGCGCCCACGGCCATCGCTCGATGATGGCGACTCAGTGGCTGCGTCAGAACGGATTCGCTGCCGCGCAGTCGTTGATGGGCGGCATGGCGTCGTGGCGTCGGTTCCAGGAAATGGCAGCTTAAACGCCTTTTGGGCGCTTAAGCCCGACTAAGAACATTTTGTTAACCCAAGCCAGCTATGGTTTTGAGCGAAGCTCGCGTATAAACTACGCGAACTTGATTCGGGTGTTGGACAGATGACAGACAAACACGTTTTGAAAATCTCAAACGGATTGAAATACACCGGGGCGCAGGTCGCATTCGGCGCGGTGATGTTGACCGTCAGTGCGTTTGCTTTGGGCGTACCATCGGCAAATGCCGAGACGTTGACCGATGCCCTGGCCAAGGCCTATTCCACCAATCCGGCCTTGCAATCGGCGCGCGCCACTTTGCGCGCCACGGATGAAGGCATGGCGCAGGCGCTGTCGGGTTATCGCCCCAGTGTTTCGGCGGTCGGTACGACGGCGAGCAAACGGCAAGAAACCAGCGCCGATCCCGGCAATACCATCAATACCATTCCGCGCACCCTGTCGCTGAGTGTGACCCAGTCGCTTTTTGCCGGCGGTCAGACGATGGCGGACGTGGCTTCGGCGGGCAATACCATCAGCGCCCAGCGCGCCCGCCTTAAGGGTTCCGAGCAGACCATTTTATTAAGCGCCGCGACGGTATATACCGACGTGCTGCGCGATATGTCCGTGTTGGAACTCAACGTGAATAACGAACAGGTTCTTGGCCGCCATCTGGAAGCCACCCGCGACCGTTTCGATGTGGGCGAGATCACGCGCACCGACGTGCATTTGGCCGAGGCTCGCCTAGCGGGCGCTACCGCCAACCGCATTCAGGCCGAAGGCACCTTGGAAGCCTCGCGCGCGACCTATGCCAGCGTGGTGGGCGAGGCCCCGACGGGCTTGGAAAAACCTATCTTGAACGTGCCGCTGCCGGCCAATCTCGAAGAAGCCATTGCGCTGGCGGATGATGAAAATCCCACCATCATCGCCGCAACCTTTGCTGAAAAGGCCGCGCTCGACAGCGTCGACAGCACCAAGGGGCAGTTGTTGCCCAGTGTCGATCTGACGGGAAGCGCTGGCCGTTCGCTGGACACCACCACTTCGCGGAATTATTGGGCCAACGCCCTGGAAGCCAAAGTGACCTTGACGGTGCCATTGTATGAAGCCGGTTCGGTTTATTCGCAGGTGCGTCAGGCGCGTCAGCAAGCCGCCGCGTTGCGGCTGGATGCGGATCAGGCGCGCCGCGATGTCGGCGCGGAGGTGCGTCAGGCGTGGCAAAATTTGCAAGTGACGAAGGCGCGAATCGAATCCATCAAAACCCAGGTTTTGGCGGCGCAGACGGCCCTTGAAGGCGTGCAGCGCGAAGCCAGCGTGGGCTCGCGCACGGTTCTCGATGTGCTGGATTCCGAGCAGGAATTGTTGGATGCGAGGGTAAATCTCGTTAGTTCTCAAAGAGATGAGACTGTCGCTGCGTTGACGTTGTTATCAACCGTGGGGCGCTTGACGGCCACGGATTTGAACCTCGCAGTGGATTTATATGATACGGGCAGGCATTATCAGGATGTCCAAAATAAGTGGTTCGGCACCAATTGAGGGGGTAGCCGGTCCGGATACGTAACTTAGGTCCGGTATTAAATCGGGGGAAAAGCGAGCTTTTCATGAGCGATAACGCGCAAGGACAAAATCCAGGCGAAGAGCCATCGATGGAGGATATCTTAGCCTCTATCCGTCGCATTCTTTCCGAGGACGGCGATGAGGCCCCGGCTGAGGCAGCAGCCCCGGCGCCTAAACCTGCGCCCGCGCCCGAGCCGGAAGAAGAAATGGACATGGCCGCCGCGATGGCGGAGATGGCCGCCGAGCCCGAAGAAGAAATGGATATGGCCGCCGCGATGGCGGAAATGGCCGCCGAGCCCGAAGAAGACATGGACATGGCCGCCGCCATGGAAGAAATGGCCGCTCCGCCTGCGCCCGCGCCTGCGCCGCCGCCGCCGCCCGTGATCGAGTTGGCCGAGGATGAGCCCGAGTACGAGCCCGAACCTGAACCGGCGCCACCACCGCCGCCGCCGCCGCCGCCACGCGTTAAGGCCGCACCTCCGCCGCCACCTCCGCCGCCGCCGCGTCCCGGTGGCGAGCCGGATATTTCGTCCATCTTGGACCTGACGGCGGAAATGATCACCTCGCTGCCGGAAGGCACGTCGTCGTCGTCAATCATGTCGGCGGCGGCGTATACCGCGTCGTCCGACGTGTTGGGCGATTTGGCGCGGGCGATTTTAAGCCAGCGCGAACTGCAAGTCGGCGGCTCCGAGATCACCTTGGAAGCCATGGTGCGTGAAATGATGCGCCCGTTGCTCAAGGAATGGTTGGATCAAAATCTGCCCTATCTGATCGAACGTCTGGTCAAGAAAGAAATCGACCGCATGATCAACCGGGCGGAACGGTTGGACGACTGATTTTCCTGGTCTCGAATTTGCGAAGCGCCGCCCTTCCCCGGGCGGCGTTTTTGCTATAGAACGCAAAACTAACGTGAACATTTCAGTGACGGACGGACCGCATGTCTTTGGACAAAACGTATACCCCGCAAGACGTTGAAGAACGCATTTATCAAACCTGGGAAGGCTCCGGCGCGTTCGCCTGTGGGCAAAAGCCGGGCGCAGACGCCTATACCATCGTCATTCCGCCGCCCAACGTCACGGGCAGCCTGCACATGGGCCATGCGCTCAACAACACGCTGCAAGACATCTTGATCCGCTACAAACGCATGCAGGGCTTCGACGTGTTGTGGCAACCCGGCACCGACCATGCGGGCATCGCCACCCAGATGGTGGTGGAACGCCAGATGGAAGCCGAGGGCAAAACCCGTCACGATCTGGGCCGCGATAAGTTCATCGAACGGGTGTGGAAGTGGAAGGGCGAAAGCGGCGGCGCCATCACGCGCCAGCTGCGCCGTCTGGGCGCGTCGTGCGATTGGGATCGCGAACGTTTCACCATGGACGAAGGGCTGTCCAAAGCGGTGCAAAAGGTGTTCGTCGAACTGCACAAAGCGGGGCTGATTTATCGCGACAAACGTCTGGTCAATTGGGATCCGAAATTACACACCGCCATTTCCGATCTGGAAGTTGAGAACAAAGAACAGACCGGCAAGATGTGGTACTTCAAGTACCCCGTTGTTAATTCTGATGGCTCAGGCCGTCCTGACGAATTCATCACCGTGGGCACCACGCGCCCCGAAACCATGCTGGGCGATACCGGCGTCGCGGTGCATCCCGATGACGAACGCTACAAACATTTGGTGGGGCAAATGGTGCGCCTGCCGATCGTGGGCCGTTTGATTCCCATCGTCGCCGATGCCTACGCCGACCCGGAAAAAGGTTCGGGCGCGGTGAAGATCACACCCGCACACGATTTCAACGACTTCGAAGTCGGGCGGCGCTGTAAGCTCGACATCATCAACGTGCTGGATTTCAACGCGTGCCTGAACGAAAACGCACCCGCACATTTGCAGGGCATGGATCGTTTCGAAGCGCGCGACGTGGTGGTCAAGGACATGGAAGGTCTTGGCCTGCTCGAAAAGATCGAAGAAAACCCCATGACCATTCCTTACGGCGATCGTTCCGGCGTGGTCATCGAGCCGTGGCTGTTGGACCAGTGGTTCGTCGATGCGGGTAAACTCGCGGTCGACGCGATCAAGGCGGTTGAAGACGGGCGCACGACTTTTCACCCTAAGGCTTATGAAAACATTTATTTCGAATGGATGCGCAATATCCAGCCGTGGTGTGTGTCGCGGCAAATCTGGTGGGGCCATCAAATCCCCGCGTGGTACGGCCCGGATGGCAAGCCGTTCGTCGAGCTGAGCGAAGCCGAAGCCCAAGCCGCCGCCGATGCGCATTATGGCAAGGCGGTTGAAATCAGCCGCGACCCGGATGTGCTCGATACGTGGTTTTCATCCGCGCTGTGGCCGTTTTCGACACTCGGCTGGCCCGACGACACACCCGAGGTCAAACGCTATTACCCCACCGACGTTTTGGTGACGGGCTTTGACATCATCTTCTTTTGGGTGGCGCGCATGATGATGATGGGCCTTTATTTCATGAAGGAAGTGCCGTTCAAGGACGTGTACATCCACGCCCTGGTGCGTGATGAAAAAGGCCAGAAGATGTCCAAGTCCAAGGGCAACGTGCTCGACCCCTTGGAACTGATCGACCAGTTCGGTTCGGACGCGGTGCGCTTCACCATGACGTCGCAAGCCGTGCAGGGGCGCGACGTGAAACTGTCGACCAGCCGCATCGAAGGTTATCGCAACTTCGTCACCAAAATCTGGAACGCCGCGCGCTACGCCGAAATGAACGAATGCAAACCGGTGGTGGGCTTCGATCCGAAGTCCGTGAGGCTGACGGTCAACCGCTGGATCGTCGGTAAGACCGCCGACGCGGCGGCCAAGATCGAAACCGCCATCGAAGGCTATCGCTTCAATGAAGCTGCCGACGCGGGTTATCACTTCACCTGGGGTGCGTTCTGCGATTGGTATTTGGAATTCACCAAGCCGATCTTGAATGGTGATGACGAGGCTGCCAAGGCCGAGACCCGCGCCACCATGGCGTGGGCGCTCGACCAAATCTTGCTGATGCTGCACCCGATCATGCCTTACGTGACGGAAGAACTGTGGACGCAGATTTCAAATCGCAACAGCATGTTGATGTTGGCCGACTGGCCGAAGCTGAAGGGCTTGGACAGCGCCGACGCGGCGCTTGAAATGGATTGGGTGGTGCGCCTGATTTCTGCGGTGCGTGCGGTGCGCGCAGAAATGAACATTGAACCTAAGGCGCAGTTGACGCTGCTGCTGAACGGCGCGAGTGCGGATACCTTGGCTAGGTTGGAAACACACCGCGACTTGATCCACCGCTTGGCGCGCATCGCAACGTCTGGCGCGTTGCAGGGCGAAGTGCAAAAGGGTTCGGTGCAGGTGGTGCTGGACGAAGCGACTTTGGTGTTGCCGCTGGCGGGCGTCATCGACGTCGCCGCCGAACGTGCGCGATTGGAAAAAGAAATCGGCAAACTGACGCCCGAAATCGACAAGTATCAAAAGAAACTTTCCAACCAAGGGTTCCTCGCCAAGGCTCCCGCCGATGTGGTCGCCGAACAAACCGAACGTTTGGAAAGCCTGAAACTCGAATGCGGCAAATTGGAAGAAGCGTTTAAGCGGCTGGCGGAACTGTAAGCGCTTAACCCGCCTTCTTCGCGCCGCCCAGTGCGGCGAGCAGTCCGGCGGCGGCGTCTTGCGCCGGGGAGGGGAGCTTGGTGGCGGCTTGGCCCGTAGCTAGGCCTGTAGCTTGGGGCGTGACCTTCGGCGCGGCCTTCATCACTTTTTTGTGTTCTTTGGTCAGGCGCTCTTCTTCTTTATCCAGCTCGAATTCCATTTTTTTGATGCGCCGGGTCAGGTCTTGGCAGCGGCGCAGGGATTTTTGCCGCTGGCCCACCTGGCGGCGTTTCCAGAATTTGCGAAAGCGCCATTCCATCGCCACGCCGATCATCACCAAACCCGCCGCGCCGCACAAAAACGCGACCGCGACATAATGCGCTTGATCATAGGCCCACAGCCCGCCCCAAAAGCCGATGGTGGTGAACGATGCGCCGAAGGTGAACAGCAAACGTTTGGTGACGACTTCGTCGTCTTGATTGTCGATTTGGGATTCGGCGATGGCGTTGGCGATTTCCACCTTGGCCATCTCCTGCCATTGTTTGAAGTTCATGCCTTCCGAAAGGGTGCGTCCCTCGCGGATGAATTGTTCCAGGCGCTGCATGATGAACTCGGCGCGTTCTTCGGGCGTGGGGTTGTTGTCTTCCCCACGGATGGCTTTGACCGCGTCGGCCTTGAGGGTTGGTTTTTCCGCCATGGTTCCGTCTGTCTGGATATGCCCAATTTGCCCCACTCGACACTCAGTCTATCGCAAAAGGGGTGTGGGCTCCAGTAAACGCCGATAAGCGTTAAAAAACCGTGTGGGAAGGGCACTAAGCCTTAGAAGTGGACATAACGCGCGGCGTGCGGCGCGCGCACGATCTTTTCTCCGTTCGCATTGATGCGATAGGAAGACTTCGCCATGGGCGCGGGCGCGGTTTCGGCGGGATTGACCAAGGTGTCTTCGCCGAGCAAGTTCAGCGCGACCTCCGAGGTGCGCGCAGAACCCAATACGGGAAGAGGCTGGTGGGGCGTCGGTTTGTTCATCGCGGTTTCCCTGGGGGCTAAATCGTATCGTTATTCTTGGACGGTGAACGTGCCGTCGATGATGACGACGACATCGTGCGCCGACGCGGTGATGGGGTCGATGCCTTCCAGCGTGATGGTGCAGCCTTCGCAGGCGTCTAAAATCTCGGTCGCGGAGGCAATTTCGACGGTGTGGCTGCCGGCGTCGTCGGTCAGCGTCAGGGTGTAGTCGATTTCGTCTTGGTTCACCAAATCGGTGGCGGATGCCGCGCCTGCGTGCAGCGCCAGCCCAAGGGCGGCGATGGTAGCGGTGGCGGTGAACATAGCGTTAGACATTGACGACTTCTCCACTTGAATTTTTACCTGCAATTTGGCTCAAGATCGAGCGAGGGGGATCGTGCGCGAATGGCCTTAATTTCTCAAACGAAATTATTTGATTTATCAAATCGATAAAATCGATTAGCATTCCAGACCGGTTAAACGCGAATTACCCAGGCATTATCATGGATATAGACTTAGCCCGCACCTTTATCGCCGTGTTTGAAACGGGCAATTTCAACCGCGCGGCGGATCGCCTGAATGTGACTCAATCGACGGTCAGCACGCGCATCTCGAATCTCGAAGAGCAGTTGGGCCGCACCTTGTTTCAGCGCTCGCGCGCGGGCACCGATCTGACGGTGGCGGGAAGGCAGTTTCACCGCCACGCCATCAACTTGGTGCGCGTCTGGCAACAGGCCCGTCAGGAGCTGTTGTTGCCCGAAAGCCTGCACGAGGTGTTGTCCATCGGCGCGCAAATCAGCCTGTGGGATGAATTGCTGGCCCGCTGGTTGCCGTGGATGCGCAATCACCTTCCCGACGTGGCGCTGCATGCGGAATTTGGTTTTCCCGAAGCACTGATGCAGCAGCTTCAAGAAGGCGCGTTGGATATCGCGGTGATGTACACACCGCAGACTCGCGCAGGCCTAGCCATTGAAACCTTGATCCAAGACCGTTTGGTGCTGGTCGCGTCGGCGTCGGATGCCAAGGGGCCGGGTGATGCGGATTATGTCTATGTGGATTGGGGGCCGGAGTTTCTGGCCGAGCATAATCTGGCGTTTGCCGATGCCCCTTATCCGGCGCTTTCGGTGAGCCATGGCATGTTCGGCTTAGGCCATATCTTGAATGCGGGCGGCTCGGGTTATTTTCCGCTGCGTCTGGTGCGCGACCATGTGCGGGCAGGAAGATTGCATCGGGTGAAGGGCGCACCGACGTTTTCGCGTCCGGCTTATGTGGTCTATCCGCAAGAACGCGCCGAAAACGCGCCGCGTTTTGTCAAAGCGCTGGACGGCCTTCGACGCATGGCGGGCAAACGTTAGACGCAGCCGGTGGGTTTGGGCAGGCCGCCCCATTTGCAGATCAGCTTCATCGGGCCGGTTTCGAACACGTTGAACAGCTCTTTTTTGTCCACGTCCATGGCCTTGGTGAAGTTGCGCAGCGCCGGGACCGTGCCGTTTTCGTCGTACATTTTGCGCGCGGCTTCGATGTAGCGCATGATTTCGTCGTTGATGGAGCGACCGTCGCGCTTGGCGATTTCCTGCGCGATTTCCGGCGTCCACTCGTCGCGGTTCAACAAAAAGCCTTCACTGTCGGTCTGGAAATCCATCTCAGTCCCTCCTGGATATAAATACGGGTCGGCTCATGCAGAGCCGTTAACCGACTAAATAAGTCGGATTTAAAGCCGTTTCAAGCTCTATATAAGAAAAAATACATATAAGGAGCGGATGAGGTCAGTCGCCCGCCAGCTCGCGGATAAAGACGATGACGTCCAGCGCGGGCAAGTCTTTGATTCCCGCTTGAGTCAGCAGGCAGTGGATCTGGCCGCGGTGGTGGGTTTGGTGGTTGAACAGCGTCAAAAAGATGTGATGCGCGGGCGAGGCGTGTTTTTCCCCGCCTTTGAGCGTGCGGTAGAGCACTTCTTTGCCGAGGCCCCCATCTAGGCCAACGCTCAGGCGGTCGACCAGCAAGATCAGGTGTTCGTCCATGGCGCGGCGCGCGGCGGTGAGGGTGGTCAGATCGTCGTGAAGAATCTGATCGAGGCTTTCAATGCCGTGATATTCGCCTAAGATGCGGCTGGTCCAAACGCGATCGACCACCAGCAGGTGGTTCAGCGTGGCGTGGATGGAGCCGAAAAATGCGCCTGAATCCTTGCGGTAGGTGGCGTCATCCAGGCCCACAATCACCTCAAAAAGCCGTTCATTGGCCCAGCGGTTGAAGCGGGCCATGATTTGCGGGTCTTTTAAGGAATCGATTTTCACATTGCTCATGGTCGAAGCCTATCCGTTGGTCTGGAGCCATTCAATAGTTAAGCAAGATTACGGCAGATTGATGTGGAGGGGGCGAGACTTGAACCGGCGGTGGGGCGCACCATCTTAAAGACACTTGAAAATTCCCTTAAAAAGATCGGAACGGATATGACCTACCACTTCACCGTTACCTTGGATTGCCCCTTCGATGCCGCCGTCGAAAAGGCGACCAGCGCGCTAAAGGCAAAAGGCTTCGGCGTGCTCACCACCATCAACGTGCAGGCGGCCATGAAAGAAAAACTCGGCGAGGCGATTCGTCCCTACACCATCTTGGGCGCGTGCAGTCCGCGCCATGCCTTTAAAGCCATCCAGGCGGAAAATAAAATCGGCGTGATGCTGCCGTGCAATGTTTTGGTTCAGGAAACCGCAGACGGCAAGGCGGAAGTGTCGATTGTTGACCCAGTGGCCTCGATGGCGGCGATTGAAAACCCGGATTTGGGCGCCCTGGCCATGGAGGTGCGCGAATTGTTGAAATCCGTCGCCGACGATCTGGTGCATGCCGGCGGCGATGCTCGCTAAAGCGGCGTAACGCCGTTTTTGTTTGCTGGGCGTGCGGGTGTGGTATCATCCTCAAGTGCTTTTGAGGAGCCCCATGATCGTTCGCGTGCGTGTGTATGTTGTCGTCCTTGTGGCGGCCCTGTCGGTGATCGCGGCTTTTCCGCGCGCCGCGTGGGCGGCCGATCCCGTCGAAGTCTTCATCGACGGGCGCGATCCCGCTTTTGTGGTGGTCCAGGGCGTGGCTGCGGATGCATCCGATCAGGCGGTCAGCGAAATGGAGGGCTACGCGACCTTGGACGGCGTGTCGATGGTGGCGTGGACCCAGTTTCGCCAGAATGCCGAAACCCTGCTCGGGCCGCATATCGTTAAAAACGAATACCCCGGCGCTTCTATCGTTTTAGGGGTGGTGGCCCTGGTTAAGAAGTATCCCGGCAGGCCGTTCGCCATCACCTGGAACGGCGGGCTGGCGGTTGCGTTTCAAGACTATCAACACGCCGTCGATACCCATAAGGCCTTTTTGGAAAATGCCCAGGTCTATGAACAGCGCCGTGCGCAGACACCAGGGGACGATCCGCTCAACCCGCAAAACCAACTGGCGGCGCTGCTGAGCCGCTAAAGCGATCCGACCCTGGGGTTAAGCCTTTTATTCTTGGCATGCGCCACGTTGGGGGGCTATCTTCCGCTAACACTTTTCGCCGGACATTTAAGGAACTCGACCATGCCCGAATATCGTTCACGCACTTCCACCCATGGCCGCAACATGGCCGGCGCGCGCGGCCTGTGGCGCGCCACGGGCATGAAAGACGGCGATTTCGGCAAACCGATCATCGCGGTGGTGAACTCGTTCACCCAGTTCGTGCCCGGCCATGTACACCTGAAGGATTTAGGCCAGTTGGTCGCGCGCGAGATCGAACGCCAAGGCGGCGTGGCCAAAGAATTCAACACCATCGCCATCGACGACGGTATCGCCATGGGCCATGACGGCATGCTGTATTCGCTGCCCAGCCGCGAAATCATCGCCGACAGCGTGGAATACATGGTCAATGCCCACTGCGCCGACGCCATGGTGTGTATTTCCAACTGCGACAAGATTACGCCCGGCATGATGATGGCGGCGATGCGCTTGAACATTCCCGCCGTCTTCGTTTCCGGCGGACCGATGGAAGCGGGCAAGGTGGTGGTGGATGGCAAAGAGATCGCCATCGATCTGATCGACGCCATGATCAAAGCCGCCGACCCCAAGGTCAGCGACGAAACGGTGATGGATTTTGAACGCGCCAGCTGCCCCACCTGCGGTTCGTGCTCGGGCATGTTCACGGCCAACTCGATGAACTGCTTGGCCGAAGCCTTCGGTCTGGCGCTGCCGGGTAACGGTTCGTTGCTGGCGACCCATGCGTCGCGCAAGGATCTGTTTTTGGAAGCGGGCCGGGTGATCATGCAGATCACCAAACGCTATTACGAAGGCAACGACGCCCGCGTGCTGCCGCGCAATATGGGCGGCAAAAAAGCCTTTGAAAACGCCATCGCGCTCGACATCGCCATGGGCGGCTCGACCAATACCGTGCTGCATATTCTGGCCATCGCCAATGAAGGTGGCATTGATTTCACCATGGCCGACATCGACCGCATGAGCCGCCGCGTGCCTAACCTAGCGAAGGTCGCCCCGGCGACGCAGTTGTTCCATATGGAAGACGTGCATCGTGCGGGCGGTATCATGGGCATTTTGGCGGAATTGGATCGCGCCGGGCTGATCCATCGTGATGTCACCACGGTGCATTCCGCGACCATGGGCGACGCTTTGGATCATTGGGATATCGTCGATTCCGACGATGAATTGGTGAAGGCGTTTTACCGTGCCGCACCCGGTGGCGTGCCGAGCCAGACGGCGTTTAGCCAGAACAAATTTTACGACACGCTCGACACCAACCGGGAACAAGGCTGCATTCGCAATTTGGCGCACGCCTATTCCACCGATGGCGGGCTGGCGGTGCTGTTCGGCAACATCGCCGAAAAGGGCTGCATCGTGAAGACAGCGGGCGTGGACGCCTCGATCCTTACCTTTAAGGGACCGGCGCGCATCTGTGAAAGTCAGGACGAAGCGGTCAAAAGAATTCTGGATGGCAACATTGTCGCAGGGGATGTGGTGTTGGTGCGTTACGAAGGACCCAAGGGCGGTCCGGGCATGCAAGAAATGCTGTATCCCACCAGCTACATCAAATCCATGGGGCTGGGCAAAGAATGCGCGCTGATTACCGATGGGCGTTTTTCCGGCGGCACGTCGGGCTTGAGCATCGGCCATGCTTCGCCGGAGGCGGCGGAGGGTGGGGCCATTGGCTTGGTTGAAGAAGGCGACATCATCGAAATCGACATTCCCAACCGCACCATCAACGTGGCGGTCTCCGACGACGTGCTGGCCACGCGGCGCGCCGCTATGGAGGCTAGGGGGGCGAAAGCCTGGAAGCCGGTTGAAGATCGTCCGCGCAAGGTCTCGGCGGCGCTTAGGGCTTATGCGGCGATGGCCACCAGCGCCGACCGGGGCGCGGTGCGCGACGTGGGCCAGATCGAACGCTAAACCGATAGTTGGAGTCGCAAATGAAAACGCCCCGTCGGCTGTGATGGGGCGTTTTTTTATGCGTTATCGGGGCGGCTAGCGCGTCATTTTATGCGGCTTTTTGTGAAAGTATCGTTACCGCATCCGTCGTTTTGTACTGGCATGATAGTATTTATCTTTTTTATCGGAGACCGTGTTTGTCGGGGTAAAAATCCTATTAATGCCTTGAATCCGTGGGATGTTGTTTTGGATACGCTGCAATTTTATTGCGGACGGGGGAGAGTTTTGTTAATACTGATATACGTAATATTGCGTAGTGGGCGCCACCCGCGTGCAAGGACATGCATGCTCCGTATGCAATTGTGAGCTTGGCTCACGATTAAGCAGCGGAAAGACGTCTGCGTTGTGACAAAGCGATTTGATCCAACTTAAGAGGTTAAAGACGTGTTCGTAGAGTGGACCAAGAACCTGGAGACGGGCGTCACGTTTGTCGACGCCGATCATAAGGTTTTGATCAACCTGCTCAACCAAGTGGACGACTGTATCGAACAGGTCGAGGAATCGACGGTTCTGGGCAGCGTGCTCGACGCTTTGGTCGAATACACCGATTACCATTTCCTGCGCGAAGAAAAGATGATG
The DNA here is from genome assembly GCA_024653965.1 of Rhodospirillales bacterium. GTDB lineage: Bacteria > Pseudomonadota > Alphaproteobacteria > Rhodospirillales > Magnetovibrionaceae > JANLGW01. Next base: position 1,687 of record JANLGW010000017.1, on the reverse strand, counting down.
GAGCTGTCGGGCTATAAGGGCTTGGACTCGCATATGGCCATTCATCGCGCCCTGAGCCAGCAGGTGCGTAACGTTTACACCGATTACCAAGACGATCCGTGGAGCGTTGACCCTGAGTCCGTGCGCAGCTTTTTGCAGTCGTGGCTGGTCGATCACATCATGGGGCACGATTTTGCTTACCGTGACGCTTGCGTCAACAATATCGAGGCGTCGCGCGTGGCCGGCGAAGTGCATTTTCTCAATGGTCGGGGGGGCGCGGGTTTTTCCAATTGGGATCAGCTTCGCGTCATGCTGGTTGACGATAATCCCAACTTTCGCAAGCTCATCCATACCATCTTAAAAGCGGTGGGCATCCGCAACGTGCAACTGGTGGACAAACCCGCCGACGGCCTTTCCCGTTTGGCGCAGCGCCCCGCCGACGTGGTGCTGTGCGATTGGGTGATGGACGAAATGAACGGCACCGAGTTTGCCCGCAAGGTCAACGAAATGGAGTTGCCGTCGCGCGTGGTGATGATGACCGGTTATTCCATCGACGTGTTGCAGGATCGCTCCAGCGATATGAACATCTCGGCTTATCTGGAAAAGCCCATCAAGGCGCGCGACCTGCTGGAAACCATTTCCAAGGCGGCGCTGAGTGTCGTCGCCGTCACTAAGCTCGCCCACGTCGTCGTATAGAGTGCGATCGCAATAGGTTTGCTTCAACCTAAAGCGATCCGACCCTAAGGCTTCAATTCACACCACACTTTAGCTCACACCAAACCGGCGTATGGTCCGACGGCTTGTCCCAGCCGCGCGGGGTTTTGTCGATGCCGCTGGCGGTCAGCCGATCGGCGGCCTGGGGGCTGAGCAACAGATGATCGATGCGGCAGCCTTCGTCTCTGTCCCACGATCCGGCGCGGTAATCCCACCACGAATAACGCCCGCCACCCGGATGCAGCGCCGCGAACGCATCGGTCAGGCCTAAGTTCACGATGCAGCGCAGCGCGTTGCGGCTTTCGGGTAAAAACAGCGCGTCGCGAGTCCATTTGCTGGGATCATAAACATCGCTCGCTTCGGGGATGACGTTGTAATCGCCGCCCAGCACAAACGCTTCATCGGTCTTCAGCAATTCGCGCGCATGGGCATAAAGGCGGCGCATCCAGCGGATTTTGTAGTCGTACTTGTCGCCGGGCGCAGGGTTGCCGTTGGGCAGATAGAGGCAGCCCACCCTCACGCTTTGGCTGCCCCCTTGCACGATGCCTTCGATATAGCGCGCCTGTTCGTCTTCTTCTTCGCCGGGCAGGCGGCGCTGTGTGACGACAATGGGTGTCTTGGATAAAATCGCGACTCCGTTGTAGGTCTTTTGCCCCACCACGGCGGCTTCATAGCCTGCGGCGTTGATTTCCATGAACGGGAAGGAATCTTCGGCGCCTTTGAGTTCCTGCAGCAGCACTACGTCAGGGGTGAACTCTTTGAGCCAGCGCAACAGGTGGTCTTGGCGGGCTTTCAAGGAATTGACGTTCCAGGTGGCGATTTTCATGCAACGGCTCCGCTGTGCGAGAGTGTGCCTCCTAACACGATTCTTGTGTTGGTGATCGCACTCTGGGTCTTTAGCCGCGCTTTTTGATGTCGATGTAGTCGCGCTCCGGATGCCCGGTGTAGAGCTGGCGCGGACGGCCGATCTTTTGCGACGGGTCTTCGACCATTT
>JANLGW010000016.1 GCA_024653965.1 Rhodospirillales bacterium | reverse complement strand
ACATTGGCTAGGCTTTTGCCGTATTGGGACGCGCCCTCACCCGCATCGCCGACGTATTCCATAATCCGCTTCAGTTCGCTTTCGATGCGTTCCGTCGTTTCGTGCAGGGTTTCGTCTTCTTGGGTGGTGGTGAAAAACTTGGTGTACAGATCGTTGCACACCGCCTCGGTGAAATCCTGGCCGTTGTCGCATAAGATCGAAATCATGCGCGTCAGGTCCGGTTCGCGCCCGGAAACATGCGTATACCAAACCATATAGTTGGTCGGCGTTGCGGGCACATTATGCTCCGCCATCAACTCCAACGCTTGGCGCGCATAAGCCAGCGCTTGATCGAATGAATCGTGAAACACTCTATAATCTCGATAAACTGCCCAAGTTGCCGTGGCGCGGCTCCCAACAGGATTAAGATACCCTGTCGGGGAAAAAGGCCAAGGAAAAAACTTAAAATTGCTGAATTTCTCTATTTTTTCCCTATTTTACGCATGCTCAAGACGGCATGAGGGGTGGCATGGGCCGGACGGACGGTGTAAAAGCTTGGGCGCGCCCATTTTGTAGGGCAAACCGATGAATTCTGAGACTGTCCCATTCGCCATGTCTGATGCCACTCTGTTCGAAATCGCCGTCGTCGTGCCCGTACACAACGAATCGGAAAACATCCGCCCCCTGATCGAAGAAATCACGGCGGCACTGAACGGCGTTGCGGATTTTGAAATCGTCTATGTCAACGACGGCTCCACCGACGATACCGCGCACAAGCTCCAACAAATGATGACCGAACAGCCGCGCCTGAGCGTTTACGCCCATGCCCAGGCCTGCGGCCAAAGCGCCGCCATCGCCACCGGCATCAAATTGGCCCGCGCACGCTTCATCGCCACCCTCGACGGCGACGGGCAAAACGACCCCGCCGACATCCCCGCCCTGTTCGCCACGCTGAAACAAGCCACCGACCCCGATGGATTGCTGGTCGCGGGCTGGCGCGCCAAACGCAAAGACAGCGAATGGAAACGCTTTCAATCAAAACTCGCCAACGCGGTGCGCGCGCGCCTGCTGGGCGACAACACCCCCGACACCGGCTGCGGGCTAAAGGTGTTTACCCGCGCGGCGTTTTTGGACCTGCCGCGTTTTGATCACATGCACCGCTATCTGCCCGCGCTGATGATCCGGCGCGGCGGACGGGTGCAAAGCGTGCCGGTCAATCACCGCCACCGCGAACGCGGCATTTCCAAATACGGCATGTGGGACCGCCTGTCGGTCGCCATCCGCGATGTGTTGGGCGTGATGTGGTTGACGGCGCGCGGTTCCAAACCCGCCGTCACCG
>JANLGW010000015.1 GCA_024653965.1 Rhodospirillales bacterium | reverse complement strand
GTGACGATCCGTGCCAATTGCCCAAAGCCTGCAAATCGCCGCCCGAAATCGAGGGTATCAAACGCGCCCACGTGCGCGACGGCGCGGCGCTGAGCCGATTTTTGGCGTGGCTGGAAAACAATGCCCCAAGCGGCAACGTCACCGAACTTTCCGCAGCTCGCCACTTGGACGCCTTGCGCGCCCAAGACGAATTGTTTCGCGGGCTAAGTTTTCCCACCATTTCCGGCTCCGGCCCCCATGGCGCGATCGTACATTACCGGGTTAGCGCCGAAAGCAACCGTACCTTAAAGAACGGCGAACTGTATTTAGTCGATTCCGGCGGGCAGTATTTGGACGGCACCACCGACGTTACGCGCACCGTGGCCATCGGCAAGCCTAAGGCAGAAATGCGCGACCGCTTCACCCGCGTATTGAAGGGGCACATCGCCATTTCCCGCCAACGATTCCCCAGGGGCACGCAGGGCCAGGAATTGGACGTGCTGGCGCGGCGCGCTTTGTGGGAAGCCGGATTGGACTACGAACACGGCACCGGACACGGCGTCGGCACCTATCTGGGTGTGCATGAAGGCCCACAACGCATTGCCAAACGCGGGCCGGGCGTGGAATTGCGCACCGGCATGGTATTGTCGAACGAACCGGGCTATTACAAGGCGAACGGCTTTGGAATCCGCATCGAAAACCTCATCACCGTGGTTTCGGCGCCCACGCCTAAGGGCGGAGAGCGGGAAATGCTGGGTTTTGAACCGCTGACGATGGTCCCCATCGACCTCAATCTGATCGATCCCAGCTTGCTCGATAGCGGCGAAATCGACTGGCTAAACGCCTACCATGCCCGGGTAAACGAAGCCCTTAACCCCCTGGTGGACGAACAGACGCGTCTGTGGCTAAATCGCGCGACACGACCGCTAACCGCTTCGCATTAAACATTTTGTAGGATTACGCAGTGTACATATAATCTCACAGCGTTTGTCCTTGGAGAATTCGCAATGGGCCTTTTTGGCTTTGGCGACAGTAACGATAAAGATGATGTCCCGATCATCACCGCGCCGGTGGATCCAGGTTGGGTCACGACGCGCGATGGCGGCTTTTTTGAATTTTACAGCCTCGACCCCGAAGCAATGGGCTTAGGCGGCGTTGCCGGTGTGTATCTGATCTGGCACGGCGGGGTGCGCCCGGAATGGGTGTTCGCTGGCCACACCACGGATATGGCGGCAGCCTGTCACAGCGCCGCCAAAAACCATGAGATCACCAATTATGAAAAAAACGGCGGATTGTTTATCGCCTGGGCGCCGGTCATGGAGCTCTACCGTCCGGGCGTGGTCAAATACCTGGAGCTCAGCTTCAAGACCTTAGTCCCCAATCCCGGCCAGTACACCGAAGACACACGTCCGGTACCCGTTTTCCCGCCCAAGCGCCGCGTCAAGAAAAAATAATATAGCAGCGCAGCAAGGCTAAATATTCATCGGTCCGCCGCCCCTGTTCGGGTATGCTAACACGACACCCCCATAACCTGCCGGGTGAACCCTTGAAAGCAGCCGCGTCGTACCGCCGATGAACATTTTTGAAACCCTCACCGCTGACATTCCCTTGGAAAGCTTTCGCGCCCTCGTCGTGGCGGGGCTGTTTGCCTATGTGACCATCGTCGGGCGGCGCACAAAACAAAGCGCCAATAAGGGCTGGAGCTTATTGCTGAGCGGGTTCGGTTTGTTGCTTTTTGCTTCCATCATCGATGTCACCGACAACTTCGAGCAACTGAACCCGCTCATAATCGTGGGCGACACCCATGAGCAGGCCTTTTTGGAAAAGGTCGTCGGTTACCTGGGCGGCTTCATTTTAGTGTTCGCCGGATTTCTGCGGTGGCTGCCCTTGGCAACCGAAAATGCCCAGATGCGCGAACAGCACGCACTGGAGGAGGGTCAGCAGCGCTATCGCGATCTGGTCGATTTGTCGCCTGACGCCATCATCCTGCACCGCAACAGCAAAATCATCTACGCCAACACCGCCGCCGCAGAATTGGTAGGCGCCACCCAACCCGACGATTTGATCGGCCAGTCGATCAAATCGTTCATTCACCCCGACTATCAGCAGCAAACGCAAGAACGCCTGCGAGTTTTGGAAAAGAACAAAATAAAAAGACTTCCCCTGGTCACCCTCAAGGTGCTCACTAAAATCGGCGATATCTGCGATGTCGAAGTCGCCTCGGGCATCACCAACTTCAAAGGCGAAATCGTAATTCAATCCGTGCTGCGCGACACCAGCGCAAGGATGCAGGCGGAAAAGGCGCTTAAAAATTCCGAGCATGAATTGCGCTCCATCTTCGACAACATGGCCGAATTTTATTACCGCGCCGACTTAGACGGCCGCATCGTGCGCGCATCCGGCGCGGCGTTGGAAGTAACGGGTTGGAGCAGCGAAGATATCATCGACCTCAAACTCGCAGATCGTTATGTCGATCCCGAAGGCCGGGAAAAGTTCCTCACGGCCATGCAGGAATCGAACGGAATCGTGCGCAACTACGAAGCGCAGATGATCCGCCGCGACGGCGAACGCATTTGGGTTTCCACCAATGCCCGCTATTTTCTAGACAGCAACGGCGCCATCGCCGGCGTTGAGGGCACCACCCGCGACATCACCGAAACCGTCCAGGCGCGCGACGTGTTGCAACACATGGCCATGCACGATGTGCTGACCGGACTGGGCAACCGCCGCAGTTTCGAATCCCGCCTCAAAGAAGCCTTGCCCCGCGCCAAACGCGCCGAAACCAACGGGGCAATTTTGTATTTCGATTTGGATGGTTTCAAGGCCGTGAACGATACCTACGGCCACGATTGCGGCGACAACGTTTTGCGCATGGTCGGCAAACGACTTAAAGCGCTGGCGCGCGAGACCGACTTCGTCGCGCGTATCGGGGGCGACGAATTTTGCCTGATTATCGAAGGCGCTGCGGATGTAGTGGCGGTCGAGCGGGTCGCGGAAAAACTCATCTCGGCGCTCACCGAGCCTTATGAAGTGGCCGCCCACCAAATCACCTTAGGCGTGAGCGTCGGCATTATTCTGTTTGACGGCAATGAGGGTGAAGACGCCGTGCATACCCTCATCACCCATGCGGACCATGCCATGTATCAAGCCAAAACCAACGGCGGCAACGCCTGTTGCATCGCGCCAAGCATCCCCGCATCCCGGAACGACACCTAAGCCATGGTCAAGCTGACGAAAATATACACCCGCACGGGGGATGGCGGACAAAGCGGTCTGGCGGACGGTTCGCGTCTGCCCAAAACCGATGCCCGCTTCGCCGCCATCGGCGATGTGGACGAAGCCAACGCCGCCATCGGATTGGCGATTGCGGCGATCGGGCCGAACGCGCCTGCGCACACGTTACTGCAACAGATCCAAAACGAGCTGTTCGATGTGGGCGCGGATTTGGCCACACCCGGAAAGATCGAAGGCGCGTTGCGCTTGAGCCCCAAGGCGACCGCACGCTTGGAAACCGAAATCGATCGCTTAAGCGCAACACTTGGCCCACTCACCAGTTTCGTTTTGCCGGGCGGGTCGGAGGCGGCGGCGCGCCTGCATCTGGCGCGCACCGTCGTACGCCGCGCCGAGCGCACGGTCTTGGTCTTGCATGCCATTGCCCCGCTTAACCCGGAAATCCTCACCTACCTAAACCGCCTATCGGATTTGTTGTTTCAATTGGCGCGCGGCGAAAACAGCTTGGGCGCCGATGACGTGCTGTGGCGGCCCGGTGGCGGGGATTAAGCCCCGGCCCCTTTGCGGCCCCTAGCTCCCTTTTCACATTGTGCACCTGCGAAAAGAAATTGCGGCACACAATAAACTTGCCTACTCTCCGGGTTCCCCCGAGGCTTAAATCCCGGGGGACTGGGAGCCGGAAAAACAATCGCTTAACCGGAAGATGCGTCATGAAAATCCTCGTCGCCATAAAACGGGTGGTGGACTACAACGTCAAGATTCGCGTGCGCGCCGATGGCAGCGGCGTCGAAACTGCGGGCGTGAAGATGTCCATGAACCCGTTCGACGAAATCGCCGTCGAGCAAGCCGTGCGCCTGAAAGAGGCCAGCCTAGCGAGTGACGTGATCGCCGTCTCCATCGGCCCGGCTCAGGTTCTTGAAACCCTCCGTTCCGCGCTGGCCATGGGTGCGGATCGCGGCGTGCATATCCCCTGCGACAGCCCGCCCGAACCGCTGATCGTGGCCAAACTGCTGGCCGCGGTGGTGACGCGCGAAATGCCCGATCTGGTGCTGCTGGGCAAACAAGCCATCGACGACGACGCCAACCAGACCGGGCAAATGCTGGCGCAATTGCTGGGCTGGGCACAAGGCGCGTTCGCCTCCAAACTAACCGTTCAGAACAAAACCGCCGAAGTCACCCGCGAAATCGACGGGGGCTTAGAAACGCTGCGTCTGAACCTACCGGCCATCATTACCGCCGACCTGCGTTTGAACGAGCCGCGTTACGCGACCCTGCCCAACATCATGAAGGCCAAGAAAAAGCCCATCGATACGTTAAGTATTGAGGATTTAGGCGTGGACGCGCGCCCGCGCCTGCATGTCTTGAAGGTGGAAGAACCTTCCACCCGCACCGCAGGATTGATCGTGCCCGACGTCGCCACGCTGGTCGCCAAACTCAAGACGGAAGCCAAGGTGATCTGATGCGCATTTTGGTGCTGGCCGAACACGACAACGCCACCTTAAAAGCGCAAACGCTGCACACCGTTGCGGCGGCGCTGCAGTTAGGCAAGGTGGATGTCTTGGTCGTCGGCTCGGTTTGCCAAGCCGTGGCCGAAGCCGCAAGGGGCGTGCAAGGCGTGACGCGGGTGCTGCATTGCGACGATGCGCGTTATGAACATGCGCTGGCGGAAACCATCGCCCCGCTGCTGATTTCCCTAGCGCACCAGTACGACGTCTTGATGGCCGCCGCCACCACCACGGGCAAGAACATCATGCCCCGTGTCGCCGCCGCGCTGGACGTGCCGCAAATTTCCGACATTTGTGCCGTGGTCTCGCCTGATACCTTCAAGCGCCCCATTTACGCGGGCAACGCCATCGCCACGGTGCAAAGCCTGGATGCCAAAAAGGTCCTTACCGTGCGCACCACCGCGTTCGCCGCCGTCGCCGCCGAGGGTGGCGATGCGACCTTTGAAACCGTAGCGGCGGTCGATGCGCCCCTACTTTCCACCTTTGTTTCGCAAGAACTGACCCAAACCGCGCGGCCCGAACTGACCAGCGCGCGGGTCGTCATCTCGGGCGGGCGCGGCATGGGCTCGGGCGAGAACTTCGCCCTTTTGGAAGCGGTCGCCGACAAACTAAACGCCGCCATCGGTGCATCGCGCGCGGCGGTCGATGCGGGTTTTGCGCCCAACGATTACCAGGTGGGCCAGACCGGCAAGGTGGTGGCCCCCGAACTTTACATCGCGGTGGGCATTTCCGGCGCAATCCAACACTTGGCGGGCATGAAGGATTCCCGCGTCATCGTCGCCATCAACAGCGATGCGGAGGCGCCGATTTTCAAAATCGCCGATTACGGCTTGGTCGCAGATTTGTTCGTGGTTCTACCAGAACTTGCCCAAGCGCTTGAACAATGAGACCATACCGGGGTTAACAGGATTTTTGGGTGAGGACGCACGTCATGTCTGTTGAGAACATTAAAAAGATCGGCATCATCGGCGCTGGCCAGATGGGCGGCGGCATCGCCCACGTGGCGGCCCTGGCGGGCTACAGCGTCCACCTGATGGATAGCCATGCCAAACAGTTGGCCCACGCCATCGAATCCATCGGCCACTTCATGGATCGCCAGGTGGAAAAAGGCAAGATCACCCAGGCCGAAATGGACGGCGCGTTACCGCGCATCTCCACCGGCACCGACATGGCGGCATTTGCCGACGCCGACATCGTGATCGAAGCTGCCAGCGAAAACGAAGAAATCAAAAAAGCCATCTTTCAAGAGCTTTGCCCGGTGCTCAAACCCGAGGCCTACATCGCCACCAACACCTCGTCGATTTCGATCACCCGTCTGGCGGCGAAAACCGACCGCCCCGGAAAATTCGTCGGCATGCATTTCATGAATCCGGTGCCGGTGATGGAATTGGTGGAAATGATCAGAGGCATCGCCACCGACGAAGAAACCTTCAAAACCGTTTCCGCCCTGGCGAAAAAAATGGGCAAAATTCCCGTTTCCGCCGAAGATTTCCCCGCCTTCATCGTCAACCGCATGCTGATGCCGATGATCAACGAAGCGGTCTATACGCTGTATGAAGGCGTCGGCTCGGTGGGCGCCATCGACAACGCCATGAAACTGGGCGCGCATCACCCCATGGGTCCGCTGGAACTGGCCGACTTCATCGGGCTGGATACCTGCCTGGCGGTGATGAATGTGCTGCACGAAGGCTTGGCGGATTCGAAATACCGCCCCTGCCCGTTGCTGGTCAAATACGTCGAAGCCGGCTGGCTCGGCAAAAAAGCCGGCAAGGGTTTTTACGATTATTCGACCGATATACCGACACCCACGCGCTAAAAACTTCGAATCGGCTGACATAAAACCGTCACTTGACTGACGCCGAAGATTCACGGCTCCGTCATGTGGCGATCATGCTGCTCCCCTATCCTTTTGCCAGTTTGGTATGACACTGGAAAAGGAGGGGCGCACCTTGAAGCCCTTTTACGTCAACAACCTGGAAATTCGACTGGCCGAAACGGAGCGCGAAATCGCCGCTTCCCAAGCCCTGCGCTACACCGTTTTTTACGGAGAAATGGGCGCAAAAAGCAAACCCCGCACCGCGATGTCGGAACTGGACTTCGATCCTTACGACGAGTTTTGTGATCACCTGTTGGTCATCGACCGGGATCGCAGCACCGCGCACAACCCCTGCGTCGTCGGCACCTACCGTCTGTTGCGCGGCGAAGTCGCCGATGAATACGCCGGGTTTTATTCCGAAGGCGAATACGATCTGCAAGCGTTGATCGCCCGCAGCCCGCAGGTTTTAGAATTGGGGCGCAGCTGCATCGACGCAACCTATCGCTCACGCGGGACCATGCAGTTGTTATGGCGCGGCATCGCCGAGTATGTGTTCGAACATTCGATCAAGTATCTGTTCGGCTGCGCATCGTTCCCCGGCATCGATCCGGCGGCGATCCGCCTGCCGTTGGCCTATCTTTATCACCATCACTTGGCGCCCAAGGCCATTCGCACCCACGCCTTAAATGAGCGTCACGTGGAAATGAACACCCTGTCGGTTGATCGTATCGACGCCGCCCAAGCCTTGCGCGAACTACCGCCCCTGATCAAAGGCTACCTGCGGGTCGGCGGCGTGGTCGGCGACGGCGCGGTGATCGATTACGACTTCAACACCATCGACGTGAACATCATCGTGGAAACCGCCAACGTCACGGCCAAATATCTCAACCACTACAGCCGGGATTCCGAAAGCGCCGCGCGCTATTACGCCGCAGCCGAACGGGAATCCGCGCAAGGCGTCGCCGCATGACCTTTACCCGCAGACCCCGGGCTTTCCTCAATGCCATGCTCTTTTTGGGCATGGTGTTGGGGTTGCTCGGACCTTATATGCTCTTGCTTGCCCTATGGCCGGCGCAGCGCCACGTCATCGCAAGGCTGTTTTTCAAAGGCTGCCTGAACCTTACCGGCATCCGTCTTGTCGTCACCGGCAGCCCGGCGACGCACACCGCGCTGTTTGCCGTCAATCACGTCTCTTACCTCGATATCCCCGTGTTGGGCGCGGTCTTGAGCGATGCCGTGTTCGTCGCCAAAAGCGAAGTCGCGCGCTGGCCGCTGTTTGGCTTTCTCGCCCGCTTGGCCCGCACCGAGTTCGTGGCGCGCAACCGCGCCGATGCCCATACGCAATGCCTGACCCTGGCTCAGCGCTTAAATGCGGGTGATGCGTTGATCGTCTTTCCCGAAGGCACGTCGAGCAATGGCTTAGGTGTGAGGCCCTTCAAAAGCGCCCTGTTCGCAGCACTAGATCTAAGCCATGGCGCGGGGCAAGTGCAGCCGATATCCCTCGTTTATGAGCAGAGCGCTGCGGCGTGGTTTGGCGACATGACGCTGGCCCCGCACCTGTGGCGCATGTTCAATGAGGGCGGTGGGCAGGTCACGATAGCCTTTCACGAACCGGTCTTTCGCGCCGACTTTCCCGACCGCAAGGCGCTGGCCCAATACTGTGAAAGGGTGGTGCGCGACGCGTGCCTCTTAGATACGATGCCGCTGAGCGCGGCGGCAGAGTAACTTATCCTTCACCGCGGATTTTGTCTTCGCTGAGCGCCTCGGCGTATTCCAAGGCGATGCCCGCTTCTTTGAACATGCGCTCCGAGAACTTGCCTTTTTCATCCCAGCGCGCCTGGAAATCGGCGTCCGATACCGAGGCTTTATCCACCACCACCCGTTTGATGCCGACCTGCAAGATCGCGCGGGCGCAATCGGGGCACGGCACATGGGTGACGTAGATGGTGTTTTTCAGCAGCGTCTGCCCGGTGCGCGTGGCGTTATAGATCGCGTTGCGCTCGGCGTGTTCGGTCCAATCGTATTTGTTGGGCCGTTCGTGACGTTCCGCCGCGTCGTCGTCGATGTCGCGGGGGAAGCCGTTGTAACCATAAGAGCTTGGCGTTTTATCCTCAGCCACGATGACCGCGCCGACATGCGTCGAACGATCCTTGGACCACGACGCGATTTCCCGCGCCAGACGGATAAAGCGGGCGTCCCATTTCAACGACATCTTAGGGCCTTTCGACGACGGTTATAAGCGGCCTCCGGGGCGATGTTCCGCTGCGACCTGGAACTGTGAGTGCCCCGAAGGCCCCAGGGGCTCATGGCCCCCGATTGGTATAAGGGGCTCATGGCCCCCGATTCTTAAACTCCGCAAGCGGGCCTTTGGCCCCTTGCCGATTCGATTTCTATCAGTGTAGCTCAGCGCGGATCTTTTGGCGAAACAGATCGATCGGCACCAGCTTGCCGCGGTGTTCAACATGCCAAAAAGACCAACCGTTACAGCTCGGCGCTTTTTGCACAAACGCGCCCGCCTGATGAATGGAGCCGGTGAAATCCGCCGTCACCACGTTGCCGTCGGCGCGCACCCTGGCCGAATAACGTTTGCGCGGATCGTATAACATATCGCCGGGTTTAAGCAGCCCACGTTCCACCACGGTGCCAAACGGAATACGCGGCGCGGATCGTTTGCTTTCGGTGCGCAGCAGTTCCAATTCTTCCACCGGGGTAATGCGTTTGATGCGGCGCGTCGCCATTTCGGCGTATTCGCTATCTTGATCGAGGCCCAGCCAATTGCGCCCCAGCTTCTTGGCCACCGCGCCCGTGGTGCCGGTGCCAAAAAACGGATCTAAGATCACGTCGCCGGGCTGCGTCGAGCTTAAAATCACGCGATATAAAAGGCTTTCCGGCTTTTGTGTCGGATGCGCCTTCACACCGTCTTTTTTCAGGCGCTCGCCGCCCGAGCAAATCGGCAACGACCAGTCGGAGCGCATCTGCAAATCTTCGTTTAAGTTTTTCATCGCTTCGTAGTTGAAGCGATAGCGCGCATCCTTATCGCGCGCCACCCAGATCAGCGTTTCGTGCGCGTTGGTGAAACGCCGCCCGCGAAAGTTGGGCATGGGATTGGTCTTGCGCCAGATCACATCGTTCAACATCCAAAAGCCCAAATCTTGCAGGATGGAGCCGACGCGGAAAATGTTGTGGTAACTGCCGATCACCCACAGCGTACCGTCGGGCTTGAGCAGGCGGCGCGCGGCCTTCAACCAGCGGCGCGAAAACTCGTCATACGCCGCGAAACTTTCGAAGTGATCCCAATCGTCATCGCACGCATCGACCTTGGTGTTGTTGGGACGATGCAACTCGCCCCCCAACTGAAGGTTATACGGCGGATCGGCGAAGATCATATCGACGGAGCCTTCGGGAAGGCTCTCCATCGTCTCGATGCAGTCCCCGACCAGGACCTTATTTAGGGGCAAATCGCGCTGTTTCATGCGCGCACCTTGAACGAGGCGCGAATCGCCGTCAAGAAAATAAGTGGAATCAATAACTTAGGGCAGAGTCCTAAAGCTATATGTTGAGTCTCACGAATCGCCATGACTCAATATCTTGCGAATGGGCGCAAAAGATTTCCGGTGATGCACCGTGATTCCTAAGCGCAAAAGCGCCTCCTGGTGCGCCGCCGTGCCGTATCCGGCGTTGTTCGCCCAGCCATAACCCGGAAACTCGCCGTCCAGTTTCGCCATCAAACGATCGCGCGTCACCTTGGCAATGATGGAGGCCGCCGCGATGGACAAAGACAGGCTATCGCCCTTCACCACCGCGCGCGCTTCACACGGCAAACCGGGCGGCACGCGGTTGCCGTCGATCAGCGCAAAGTCGGGCGTGGTGCCTAAATCTTCGACCGCGCGGCGCATGGCGAGAAACGTCGCCTGCAAGATATTGTGCGCGTCGATTTCCTCGACACTGGCGCTGCCCACGCCCCAAATCACCCCGGGCGCCGACAACAGGCGTTCATACAGCACCTCACGTTTACTCGCGCTCAGTTTTTTGGAATCGTCCAAGCCCATCACCAGATCGTTGGACAACGTGGCCTGATTGAGGATCACCGCGCCCGCCACCACCGGCCCGGCCCACGGGCCGCGGCCCGCTTCATCGACGCCGCATACCCGGCCCGAGTGCTCCACCTCGAAGGAAAAATCAGGCATGCTTTTTTCCCTTTTTGTTGTTTGCCGCGTCGGCGGATTGCGGCGGCGGCGGCGCGGCGTCCAAGGCAGGTGTCGACGGATTGTCGTTGATCACCTTCGCCGCCAAACGGGCTTGAGCGCGGCGCTCCTGCACCGCCTCTGCAGCGTCCTTCAGCCGTTCAACGAGGCGCGCCGTGCGTCCGCCCGCCAGCGACAAGCCGCGTTTGGCCAGTTCGGTTTCGCGCCCCCAGGCGATGTCCCACACTTCGCCGACGCTCAAGATGCCGTCTGCGGCAAAGCCGTGCAGGCGGCGCGCGGTGGTGGTCCACAACGGCGACATCAGCAAGCTCAGCACCGTCACCGATACCACCAGCCGCGACGTTTCCGCCGGAATGACGCCGGAGCTGACCGCCACGGCGGCCAGCAAAAACGAAAACTCGCCGATCTGCGCCAGCGCGATGCCCGACACCACCGCCACCGGCCACGGCTGGCCCAAGACACGCACGATGCCGACGTTCAGCACCGTCTTGAACACCGTGACCATAAACAAAATCGCCAACACCGCGCCTAAGTGTTGCCAGATATAAGCCAAATCGATCAACAGCCCGATGGACAAAAAGAACACCATCATCAGCACCGCCTGAATGGGTTTGACCTCGTGAAACACTTGGGTTTTTAAGTTCGAGTTGCCGATCACCAACCCGGCCACAAACGCGCCGTAAGCGGCGCTCAAGCCCAACAGGCCGGAAATCGCCGCCGCGCCGAAACACAGCGCCACCGCCACCAGCGCGCCCAGTTCTTCGCGTTTGGCCGTCAAGATGGCGGGCATCGGCAACACCAGTTTGCGGCCGCTGCTTAAATACCACAGCAAGCCGCCGAGCAGCGCCACCGCGCCCGACAGGCTCACCGCGCTCATCCAATCGAAACCGCCGCGGCCCATCACGCCGATGGTCAGCATCATCGGCACCACCGCCATATCCTGGGCGATCAAGACCGCCACCGCGATGCGCCCGGCGCGGGTTTTAAGCTCACCCGCGTCCTGCAAAATCTTGATCGCCACTGCGGTCGACGACATCGCCACCACGAAGCCCATCAGCACCGCCACCGACGCGGGCCAATCGAAGACAAACGCCAGCAGCCAAAACACGGCCAGCGCCGCCGCGATCTGCAACGCCGCCGCCGCGACGGCCAACCGCCAGATGTGTTTAAAGATGCGCAGGCTGAGTTCCATGCCGATGACGAACAGCAGCATCAACACGCCCAGTTCCGCCAACACGCTAATTTGCCCTTGGTCGCGCACCAGACCCAACGCCGACGGCCCCAGCAATACGCCCGCCAGCATGTAACCCAAAATGGCGGGTTGTTTCAGCCGTTCCATGCCCAACCCGCACAGCAGCGCCGCCACCACCACGATGGCGATGCCGGTCAGATTGTTGTGCAAGGCGGCATCCGTCATGGCCTGAGTCGCGGCCTCGCCCACGGCCTCGCTCACGGCTTGGCCCACAGACTCGATGGCCGCAACATCGTTTACAATCGGGTCGCTCAACGTCGGTTCCATGGGCCTACCCTACCAGTCAAAAGTGTCGCAAATATAAAAAAGTGACGGAACGAAGCCAAATTTCCGTTATTTATCAAGGCCGCGTTTTTTTGTCTCTT
This sequence comes from Rhodospirillales bacterium, assembly GCA_024653965.1. GTDB lineage: Bacteria > Pseudomonadota > Alphaproteobacteria > Rhodospirillales > Magnetovibrionaceae > JANLGW01. Next base: position 12,481 of record JANLGW010000015.1, on the reverse strand, counting down.
GCTCGGCCTGCTCACGCGCATTGCGCTGACGGATATCTTGAATGCGGTGCAGAATGTTAAAGGTGCGCGATAACGCCCGTTCCAAGCGCGATTCATAACGACCCAAGCGATCCAAGGTCGAAGATTCGTCAAGCACGACGCGAAAACCATCGACCAACGGCCCGCCACCGGTGGCAAATCGTTCCTTACGCGGATCGCCCGACCAGTTGGGATTAAGATAACCCGCTTCGATGGCCGCGGTGCGCCCCAAGCGCCACCAAATATCGGCGGCGCGCCGGATCAATTCCATTTCAACCTTGCCTACGGCCTTGAAATCATGGGTCATGCTTTTCAACAACGCATCATACGCCTCGCGGTCTTCATCGGGAAAAACCACCTCGTGCGCGTATAGCCCATGACGCAACGCATTATAACTGGAATGGGCGCGGCCCAACTCCGTTTTCGGCCCGGTCGAGCATTGGGCGTTCAAGCGGTTGGCCGCCGCCCGGCGGGCGTGCGGGGGTGTCGGATCGACAAAGGCATCATCATCCATAAACTCGGTCATGGTTCATCTCCGTTTGGTGAAAACAGGGATAGGAATATATAATAAAATAGGAATTTTGTCAATATTCATATCCCCCCGTCATTCCCGCGCATGCGATAAGACGTTCACCACAGAGAGCACAGAGTTCACAGAGAAAATTGCGCCTCTATATTCTCCGTGTCCTCTGGGGTGCAAAAGCCTTCGTCATTCCCGCGTAAGCGGGAATCCAGGGGGCCAAACGCTCAAAAGCAGGCGCTCAGGGGCTTTGCATTACGCCATTAAGTAAACTAAACCACAGAAACACCACCGCGGGTAGAGGCGTCCATGCCATTACCAAAATATTAGGCTGTGTATGCAAACGGTGTTGGTATTGCAGCATTTTGCATGCCAAGCACGAAGACCGTTCTTGAAAAATGACTTAAAATTGACTATATTGTATCTATAATGTCAATTCTAGGATACATATCATGTCAGTTGCACTGCTCGAAAAAGATACGGAGACGCTAATCGACAGCACGGACGGCACGGTCCTTCCGCGTGCGTTGGGTAATGTTCTTCATGTCCGCTACGATGAATTGGCAAAAATGTCGGGGCTCAAGTCAAGCAGTCTCCGCGCAAACCCAAGGGCGAAGGCCACACAAGCGAAGCTGCGCCCGATCGCTCAGATCATCCTCAGAGCAAGCGCCATGACCGGCTCCATCGGCGCGGCCGTAGCCTGGTTCGAATACCAGCCCATTCCCGGCTTTGGCAATAAAACACCCGCAGAGACGGTTGCGGATGGATATGCCGATGCCGTCCTTCAGCACCTAGATGACATGGAAGAAGGCGTTTACGCCTGATGCCGTCTTCTCTGACTTCTCGCTACAGCCGCCAGTGTTGGCGCATGCTTACGCCTAAGTGGTCTGTTGATCCCATCAGTGGCGCGGGCAGCGCCAAAAATGGCGGTCGTTTTAATCGTCCCGGTCGGCACGCCTTGTATCTCTCGGAAGAAGTAGAAACGGCTCTCGCTGAATACCAGCAAAACATGCTTCGTACACCCAAACCCGGCATGCTCGTGGCTTACGTTGTCGATATGGCGGACATGATCGATCTAACCGATCCCAATACGCTGTCTTCTCTTGGGATCGATCACAAGACTTTCGAGTGTCCCTGGAAAATTCTTAGGGCCCGCGGCAAGTCTATTGCAACGTGGGATTTGGCGGAGCGCCTTATTGCTGACGGTGTTGCTGGCGCCAGGGTGCCCAGCTTTGCTGCCGCAGGCGGCGTTAATGTCGTGCTTTGGAACTGGCGGGCTCTGCCTAATGTCGCCAACGTATCTGACCCAGACGGCGATCTTCCAAAAAATCAATCCTCTTGGGCAAAACCTTAAGTCTCTGCCAACACGGCTTGCAGACACGGTCAAATATTATAGAAATTCAACTCTCGGGCAAGATTGACGATCTTTCCGCCGTGCGGCGTGGTACCATTCATTCATTAACCCCAGACCCCCCTTATACTCATGTTTCATTTCGCAGAACCGCAAACGGCCCATCTTTATAAAATCAGCGCCGCGATGGCGGTGGTGCTGACGGTTCTCGTTGCGAGTTCGCTCGCGTGGGATGTTTTTTCGGTGCGTCGGCACACCGAAGAATTGGCATCCAAAGAAGCGCGTTCGCTGTTCAACAAGGACTATGCCTTTCGCCTATGGGCGGCGAAACATGGCGGCGTGTACGTTCCCATCGACGCCGAAACGCCGCCCAATCCGAACCTAGCGCACATTCCCGAACGGGACATCACCACCCCGTCGGGCAGAACGTTAACCTTGATGAACCCGGCCTACATGAGTCGGCAGATCATGAACGATTTTTCCGCGCTGTTTAACATTCGTGGCAAGATCACCACCTTCCCCGACAAGCTGCTCAACCCAGACAACGCGCCCGACGCGTGGGAGCTGGCCGCCCTTAATGCATTTCAACAAGGCCAAGCAGAAATCTCCGAATTCGTCGAATTGGACGACCAGCCCTTCCTGCGCTTCATGCGCCCCTTATTGATCGAACAGTCCTGTTTGAAATGCCATGGCGTACAAGGGTATCAAGTGGGCGATCTGCGTGGCGGCATCGGCGTTTATGTGCCCATGATCGACTATCTGGTGGCCGAAAAAAATCACATCAACGTCATGGTTCTTACCCATGGCCTGATCTGGTTGTTGAGCCTCGGCGCCATTTGGGCCGCCACACGGCGTAGCGCCGCCCAAATCAAACAACGCCTGGAAGCGGAAGAGGCCCTGCGTCAAGCACAAAAAATGGATGCGCTGGGCGGTTTGGCGGGCGGCATCGCTCACGAAATCAACAACATGCTGTTGCCCATCATTTCCTTGGCGCAAATGACCATCAAGGATGTTCCGGATGGCAGCCGCCAACAAAAACGATTGGAAAAGGTCGTCGAGGCCGGCATGCGGGCAAAAAGTTTGGTCAGCGGCATTTTATCCTTTAGCCATCGTGCGGATGTGGATGTCGCCAAACAACGGGTGAACATCGTCGAAGCGATTGAGGAATCCTTGAGCCTGCTGCGCATGGCCCTGCCTTCCACGATTTCGTTTGAAACGAACCTGGACTTAAACACCGGGCATATCGTTTGCGACCCGACGCAGATCAGTTCCGTCGTATTGAACCTGGGCAGCAACGCCGCCGACGCCATGGCAGGGCGGATCGGTAAAATCACCCTCTCGCTGGCCCCGGTGGTAATCAGCGAAGAACTGGCGCAAAGCATCGGCAACATAACACCCGGAAAATTCGCCAAACTAACCGTATCCGACACCGGCCAGGGCATTGCCCAACAACAACTTGAGCGGATATTCGACCCCTTTTACACCACCAAAGAGGTCGGCAAAGGCACCGGACTGGGGCTGACGATGGCCTATGGCGTCATCTCGCAACACAACGGCGCAATCGCCGTTTCCAGTGAGGTGGGCGTCGGTACGACCTTTACGATTTATCTGCCGCTGGTCGATTGAAAAAACCGCGCCCTGCCCATAGCAGCCGTTGTTCAACGCTCAATACGGGATTACCATCGTATCCATGAAATGGTGTTTGACCCTTCTTTGCTGCCTCGTGGTTTTCGGTATCGGTGACGTTCGCGGCGAAGAACCGCGCCAACGCATCCGTATCGTCGTCGGCAGCGAGCTTGATTATCCGCCGTATGCGCTCGTCACCCCGGATGGCGAAGCCGACGGCTTTAGTGTCGATTTGATGAAGGCGGTTTGCGCCGCCTTGGAAATCGACGTGACCTTCCGCGTCGGCCCGTGGAGCGAGGTCCGCACCGCCCTTGAAAAAGGCGAGATCGACGCCCTTCCTTTGGTGTCTTATTCCAAGGAACGGGAAGAAGTCTTCGATTTTACCGCGCCGCACACCATTACCTACGGTGTGGTTTTCAAGCGCAAAAAAGCGCCGGACATCGAATCCCCCGGCGACTTGCGCGATAAAACCATCATCGTCATGCAGTCGGATGCGGGGCACGATTGGCTGCTGCGCAACGATATTTCCGACCAGTTGATCCTCACCCAAACGGTCGCCGAAAGTTTGCAATTGCTGGCGAACGGAAAGGCCGATTATGCGCTGGCGCCGCATCTGGTAGGCCTACTGACCGCCAAAGAATTGGACCTTTCCGATATCGAAGTTACCGGGCCGCTGTTGGATGCCTATGGCCGGGGCTTCGGTTTCGCCGTGAAAGAAGGCAACTTAAGCCTGCTGACCAACTTGAACGAAGGGCTCAGCATCATCAAGGCGACCGGCGAGTATGGCCGGATTTACGACAAATGGTTTGGCGACATCGACCCCAAGGGCATTTCAACGGAAGTTTTATTGAAATATTTAACCTGGATCGCCATCGGCGGGGTGGTCGCGATTAGCGTGCCGCTGGTGTGGTCGATTTCTTTAAAACGTAAAGTCGCCCAACAAACGATCGAGCTTCGCGCGGAGATCATTGAGCGCAAAAAAACCGAAGAAAAATTGCATTTGGCGATGCAGGAAGCAAAAACCGCGAACAAAGCGAAATCCGAGTTTCTTGCCAACATGAGCCACGAATTGCGCACGCCCTTGAATTCGATCATCGGCTTTTCCGAAATGATGGAATACGAAATCATGGGACCGCTGCCCGAGACCTATCATGAATATTCCGGGCTGATCAGCACCAGCGGGCGGCTGTTGCTGGAAACGGTCAACGGCATTCTCGATCTTGCCAAAATCGAAGCGGGCAAATTCGATCTGCGCAAAGAGCGCGTTTTTATGGGCGACCTCGTCACTGAGGCCTTTTCGCTGCTCAACGTTCAGGCCAAGGCAAAAGGCATCGAGCTGGTCAATGTCACCCATGACCTGCCTCACCTGTTGATCGACCCCATGCGCATCAAACAGGTGTTGTTGAACGTCATGGGCAACGCCATCAAGTTTACCGACGCCGGCAACGTCACGCTCAGCAATTATTGCAATGAAGCGGCATGCGACTTTTTCATCACCGATACCGGCATCGGCATGACGCCCGCACAAATCGAGATTGCCCTGCAACCCTTCCGCCAGGTCCACGGCACTTCCTTCGCACGGCGCTATCAGGGCACCGGGCTGGGGCTGTCGCTCAGCCGCCAGATCATGACCCTGCACGGCGGCGAATTGACCGTCACCAGCATTCACAACGTCGGCACCACGGTCACCTTGCGTTTTCCCCCTAAAAATGACGGGGGAAACGCCTAAAACGGGCGCAACGGATTGCATTCATAGGATTTTTCCCGCGATTCTTTTCGGTTATACTCCGCCCCCATCAATATGGTAGGGTGCGATCGCGCTCCATGCGGCCCACGCATCGCTTCCCTTTGTTTCTTTTTTGTGTGACGGGCTTTATGGAAAACTACAATCTTTCGCGGCTGAACATCCTCATCGTCGACGACAACGCCAACATGCGCCGGGTCGTGCGCAACGTGCTGCACACCTTCGGCATTCAAAATATCGCCGAGGCCAGAGACGGCTCCACCGCGCTCGAGGCGCTCAGAACCTTCAAGGCCGACATCGCCATCAGCGACTGGATCATGGAGCCCATGGACGGCGTGCAATTCGTGCGCACGGTGCGCACGTCGCCGGACAGCCCCAATCCGTTCCTGCCGATCATCATGCTCACCGCGCATTCGGATGCGTTTCGCGTGGTCCACGCCCGCGACAGCGGCATCAACGAGTTTCTGGCCAAGCCGGTATCGGCGAAACTGTTGTATCTGCGCATCACCTCGATCATCGAAAAACAGCGTTTATTCGTGAAAGCCGGAAAGTTCTTCGGCCCCGACCGGCGCCGCCGCAAGGTTGACACCGACAACACCGAGCGGCGCACCCACGTCAACCAATCCAAAGTCGACCGGCGGGTGCAGAAGCTGCCGTTCACAGGGCCGGAAAAACGCCACGGCTGGCCCGGTTATAGCCCGACGGACAACCGCAGCAGCCGCTAAACCTAGCTAAATAAACCCAACTGATCGCCGATGCGCGGCGGCGGCGCGAACAAATCGGTGCGCAACTCAAAACCATCGGCCTTGGCGGCATTGAGGCCGAGTTTTTTGCACGCCATGTGAAAGCGCTGGCTGAGCAAATGGGCATGCACGCCGATGCCGCTCATGCGCTGGCCGAACCGGGGATCGTTGAGCTGCCCGTCGCGGCTTTGTTTGAGCAGACTCAGCACCCGCGCTTTTTTGCCCGGCGCGTGGGCGTCGAGCCATTCAGCAAACAAGCCCTCCACCTCGCGCGGCAGACGCAGCAAAATATACGCGGCCAGTGTTGCGCCCGCGTCGGCGGCGCTCGCCAAGATCGCTTCAAGCTCATGGTCGTTCAGCGTCGGGATCATCGGCGCGGCCATCACGCACACCGGCACGCCTGCGTCGCTCAAGGCCTGAATGGTTTGCACACGCTTTGACGGCGTGGCGGCGCGCGGTTCTAGTGTGCGCGCCAGATCAGCATCCAGGGTGGTGAGCGAGATGCCGACGCTGAGCAATCCCTGGCGGGCCAAATCGCTTAAAATATCCAAGTCGCGCACGATGCCCGCCGACTTGGTGATAATCGTGACGGGGTGTTTGTAGGCGAGCAACACCTCCAGCAGTTCACGGGTGATTTTATGGCTGCGCTCGATGGGCTGATAAGGATCGGTATTGGCGCCGATCATCACCGGAGCGACTTGGTAATTGAGTTTGCGCAGTTCCGTTTCCAAAACCTTAGGCAAACCCGGTTTGGCGAACAACCGGGTTTCAAAATCCAAGCCCGGCGACAAGTTCAGGTAGGCATGGCTGGGGCGCGCGTAACAATACACACAGCCATGCTCGCAGCCGCGATAGGGATTGAGCGAGCGGTCGAAGGGAATGTCGGGCGAGCTGTTGCGCGTCAGCGCCGAGCGCACCGTTTCCAGCGTCACTTTGGTGCATAAACGCGGCGCGTCTTCGCCTGCAAAAGCCCAGCCGTCATCCACCGCACACCGCGCATGCGGCTCGAACCGCCCGGCTCTATTGGATACCGCGCCGCGCCCTTTTATCGGGGCTTTTTTCGCTTGGGCTGGCAATTCGTCGATCATGGCCGAAGATACCACGGCAATGAGAACATTTCAAGAACAACGGCGGATGACGGGGCCTAAAAGCCCATTTTTAAGCGCTTTGCGGATCGAACGAAGGGGAATACGTGTTGGCTTCCGGCTCTCGCCTGACGCCCTGCCCGTCATCCACACCGTCCCTCAATTTTTGCCCCATCGCTTGACCCGAGCCCTGAGCCGTCAGATAGCCGGTGCCGTGACACAGGGAACACGCGCGCAAATGGCTGTGCCCGACTTCCGGCAACACCCAACCCGTGGTGCAATTAGGACAAGGAATATGCATGATGCGAGCATGTTAATCCCGTTGCGTTGCAAAAGCATGACGTTTCTCAATCCCGCCCGGCGGCATTAGGCGCTATCCTATGGCGCACATCAAATACGTCTATAATTTTTTCAAAATCCTCGACCATGAAGTCTCGAACGACCTGAATTACCTCAACCCTTCAATTGTATTTCAAGCCGCAAGCGATGAGAGTTAGCAGGGCCCATCTAAAATGCATAGGTTGTTGCCACGGTCCTAAAAATTAGCAATTCTACAAAGACAGCATCGGAATATTCATTGGGGGCGGAATGTTAAAACCAACAATTGTTGCATTGCTTTTTTTCATGGCAACACCTTTTCAAACACAGGCAGGTGCCTATGTAGCAGATGCAATGCGCCTTGAGGTGGCTAACGAGTACATAGAAGCGAAAGCAGGTCAGATCGCCTATGTCGACCTAGGGAGTTCTGCATCTGGTTCAACTTACGAAGTCCAGGCTCGCGCCGATAATGCTGTTTATAACGACATCAGCGTTTTCATTTGTTCAGAACGTGATTTACAGATGCTGCTTGCTGGGCGAAGCAACCAATGCCGCGGCACAAATAAAGAAAAGGGGCTCGTTCAATTTTCGGTAAAAACGCAGCACGACGGTCGTCATTACCTAGTCATCAATAACTCCTACAGCATGATGGTTGAGAAAAAGGTCAATGCGAATGTGACCTTGGTTGCGCACATGCCTGAAGAGATAAGAAGCAAGTTTGAGCAGAATTTGCTCCAGGCCAATGCTGGCATTCAGAGGACGTTTGTCGTCGATGATTTTGATTTTCGAATTGAACCTTGCGGTATGAAAAACGCGTTCTCAAAAAGCGCAACGGGTGACATCACCATGTGCTCCGAACTGATGTTCGATTTGCTCAAAAAGAAGATGCCCGGTGCCATTGAAGGCGTCATGTACCATGAACTCGGACACACCCTTCTCAATCTCTGGGGCCTGCCCGGTTGGGATAATGAAGAAACCGCCGATGAGTTTGCGCTCGTGATGTTGTACTGGGCTGGGGCACAAGAGAAGGCAATCGACTGGATTCGATACTACGCAGAACATGACTCAAAAGCTGAAGCCGTTCACGCCTTGAAGAATGGTGACCGCCATCCCCTGTCAATTCAGCGCATTCGCAATGCCCAGAGAATTCTGGAAAATCCACGTGAGGTGATCACACGTTGGAACAAATTGCTGTATCCACACATGACCAAAGAGGGCCTTCAGGGCCTCCTTAACACGAGCCCTGTATACGTCGACGGGGCATTGATGGATCGATATCTCAAATCAGCCCCGGCTGCTAAAAATCAGGCCGTGTTAGCATCTCCTCCATCCCAACGGTCTCCTCAGCAATCCCTTTGGGGGCCGGTGAACTGATGCTCACGCAATCCGCACACCACAATGCCTATGGTCGTCCGCTGTGAACAGAAAGACCTGATTAATAAGCTCGCCTATAGCGCACATCGCCATTTGCCTTTAGGTTCACCTTCATGCTGAGCATCATCATCCCGACCCTCAACGCCGAGGCCACCTTGGCCGCCACGCTGGACCCCATCTTGGCCGCCGCCGTGCCGGGGCTTGATTTAGGGGTGGTGGACGGCGGATCAAATGATGCCACCCGCTCCATCGCTGCCGAACGGGGGGCGAAGGTGCTGACGTGCCAAGCCGGACGCGGCCGCCAGTTGGTCTGCGGCGCAAACGCGACGACGGCCGAATGGTTGTTGTTTTTACATGCCGACACCCGCCTGCCGCAAAGCTGGCCGGAAGACGTCAGCCGCTTCATCACGGCGGACGCCAACCAGCAGCGCGCGGCTTATTTCCGTTTAAGCTTCGACGACGAAAGCGCCGGGGCCAAGCGCGTCGCCGCCTTGGCCAATTGGCGCGCCAAGGTTTTGGGCCTGCCCTACGGCGACCAGGGCCTGCTGATCCACCGCACCTTGTACGATGAAGTCGGCGGTTTTGATGCGCGCCTCACGCTGATGGAGGACGTGGAATTGGCGCGGCGCATCGGGCCGATGCGCTTAAAACGCCTGCCCGGCTGCGTCGTCACCTCGGCGGCCAAGTACCGCACGGGCGGCTGGTGGTTGAGGCCTTTCAAGAACCTGCTGTGTTTGGGCCTCTATCTGGCGGGCGCGCCGTTGGCGTGGATCGAAAGGCTGTACAAATGAAAGGCCATTTAGTGCTGATGGCCAAAGCGCCAAGGATGGGAACCGTCAAAACGCGCTTGGCCGCAAGCGTCGGCCAGGTCAAGGCGTGGGCCTTTCACCGCCGCTGTTTGGCCGCCACCGCGCAAAAGCTCAAAGACCCGCGCTGGACCTGCTGGCTCGTCGTTGCGCCCGATGCTGCCGCGGCGCATCTCAACATCAACGGCTGGACCACCCGGCCCCAAGGCGGCGGCGATTTGGGCGCGCGCATGTTGAGGCCGATGCAAACCCTGCCGCCCGGCCCGGTGGTCATCGTCGGTTCCGACATTCCGGGCATTCAGCCCCGGCACATTCAGGCGGCGTTTAAAGCCTTAGGCCATCACGATTGGGTGTTTGGCCCCGCCCATGACGGCGGCTATTGGCTGGTCGGCGCACGCCGCCGCCCCGGACTGATCGATCCGTTTCAAGGGGTCAGGTGGTCCAGCGAACACGCGCTGGCCGACACGATCAAGAACCTGCCCAAGGGTGCGCGGATCGCTTTCGTCGAAACGCTGTCGGATGTGGATGAGGCACAAGACCTGATCGAAGCCAAACCTAACCCAGATGTTCCTTAAGCCGGGGCATCAGTTCCACCATGTTGCAGGGCCGCGTGCGGGCGTCGAGCTGATGGACCAAGATATCGTCCCACGCATCCCTGCACGCCCCCGTCGAACCGGGCAGCGCAAACAGGTAGGTGCCGTTGGCCAGTACCGCCATCGCGCGCGACTGGATGGTCGAGGTCTTGATTTTTTGATAGCTGATCCAGCGAAACAATTCGCCAAAACCGGGGATGTCTTTTTCCGCAACGCGGGCAAACGCTTCGGGTGTGACGTCGCGCCCCGTCAGGCCGGTGCCGCCGGTGGTGATGACCACGTCGATGCTTTCGTCCGCAATCCAGCGTTTAAGCAAAACTTCGATGACATCGGCGTCGTCTTTGACGATCTGCCGGTCGGCGATGATATGCCCGGCGGCTTGGATGCGCGCCGCCAGCGTATCGCCGGAGGTATCGTTTTCAAAGGTGCGCGTATCGGATACGGTCGCCACCGCGATGCGCACCGCAAGAAACGCGCGCTCGCCTTCAATCTTCGACATTGACCGCCACCCGCTTAGGCTCTTTGCCCAGCGCTTGATAGCTCGGCCACACGCCCGACGCCACTTCGTCCAAAGACGATGCGGGCTGGCCCAAACGGTAACGATAGATCCACAGGTTGGTCACCACCCGTTCGATGAAATCGCGCGTTTCGCTGCTGGGCAGGCTTTCGATAAAAAACAGCGGATCGCCCAAATCGTCGACCTTGCGCCGCCACTTGCTCAAATTGCCCGGCCCGCCGTTCCACGCCGCCGCCATCAAAAACAGATCGCCCTTGATGTTGCTGTCGTTGAGCAGGATCGAAATATAATTCTGGCCCAGTTTGAGGTTGGTTTCCGGATCGAACAGTTGCGTGCGGTTGTCCAAGCGGATCGCGCTATTGCGGGCGACGAACTTTGCGGTGCCCGGCATCAACTGCATCAGCCCGCTGGCCCCCGCGCCGGATTTGGCAAACGGATTGAAACGCGATTCCTGGCGCACCAGGGCATAAACCAACGCGCGATCGACCTTGAAGCCGCCCGTGGGCTCCCACGTCGGCAGCGGATAGGCCGCGCCGTCGTAACCCTTGCCGTCGGGGTGCAGCATTTCGTCCAAACGCACGGCCAGTTCCGCCATGCCCGCCTGGGCGGCGATGGCGAGAATGCCCGCCGCCTGATCCTTGCCGCCGATGACCGCGACCTGGCGCAATTCTTTTTCCGCCATAAAATCCTTGCCGATCTGCAACAGCGCCAAGGCGCGCCGCCCGCCGTCATGTTCCTGCAACTGGCGCACGTCCGCGCCATCCATCGGCGGCAAGGTCCAGTTGAATTGCGGCTCGCGGCCCAGCAATTTGGTGGCGAGCATGCCGTAGAACGTGCGCGGATGTTGGGCGGCCTGCTCCAGCCACGCCATGACCCGTTCGGGATGGCGCGCGACCAGATGGGCGCGCGCGGCCCAAAAAGCGCTGGCGGTATGAACCCAGGGCGATTTTTCATACTCGGCGGATTTTTCAAAATGCGCCGCCGCCCGTTCCATGTCGCCCAGACGCCAATAGGCCAAGGCCGTCGTCCAGTGTGCCTGAGACAGATATTTGCCCGAACGCTTCGCCGCCGGTTCGGCCCACTGCACCGCCAGATCATCGCGTCCGGCCATGAAATAAGCCCGCGCCAGACGTTCGCGCGCCCAATCCATGTCGTAAGCGCTGAACAGTTTTTGCACATCCGCCGTTTCCAGCAGTTGTTTGGCTGCCAGGGTCTTGCCCTTACGCAGGTGCGTTTTGAGCGTGATTTTATGGCGATAAACCTGGGCGCGCTGCTCGCGCGAAAGATTTTTACCCGGCGGCGTGCCTAAACCGTCGGAATCCGAATAGGCTTTGTTGGGCTTTTGCTCTTGCACGCGGGTGGCGGGCTTGGTCGGATAGTTTGCATTGGCCGGACGACGCTTCAGCGCCAACTCGTAAAGCCTCGGCGCGTAATGATGGTCGTTGTATTCGGCCAGCCAAGCCTTCAATTCTTGATACTTGGAACGGTAAGAAGGATGCAGATAGCGCTGCGCCAAGATATGGCCCATCAAAACGCGGTCTTCGAGCGCCGCGATTTCGTGTTCGGCTTTGACCCATTCGGCTTTGTCTTGAAGGGCGAAGATGCGCTGATAACGCGCCGCGTCGGCGGCGGAAAGCACCGTCGGCAAATGAGCATGGCCCACTTGCATAACGGGCAAAACGGCCAATTGGGTTGGGGATACGGCTTCGTCGGCCGCGCCATCCCCAGCCCATGTGGAGGTGGGGGCCGCGCCCAGAACAGCAACAACGCCTAGTGTGTAAATAAT
>JANLGW010000011.1 GCA_024653965.1 Rhodospirillales bacterium | reverse complement strand
CCGCGCGCCCGCGCGGTGATGCGCTCTTTTGAAGACAACATCAAAGATTGAGCCGGAGCATTCTTTAATGGCCGCCAAGAAAAAGCTGTTCAACAAAATTCTCATCGCTAATCGCGGCGAGATCGCCTGTCGCGTGATCCGCACCGCGAAGGCGTTGGGCATTCAGACGGTGGCCGTTTATTCCGACGCCGACCGCGACGCCTTGCATGTCGAACAGGCCGATGAAGCGGTCAATATCGGCCCGGCGCCTTCGGCGCAAAGTTATCTGTGCGCCGATAAAATCATCGCCGCGTGCAAAGCCACCAAGGCGCAGGCCGTGCATCCGGGTTACGGCTTTTTAAGCGAGAACGCCGGGTTTGCGAAAAAGCTCAAACGCGCAGGCATTGCTTTCATCGGCCCCAACGTGCGCGCCATCGAGGCTATGGGCGACAAGATCGAATCTAAAAAGCTGGCCGAAAAAGCGGGCGTCAACGTGGTGCCCGGCCACACTAAGGCGCTGAAGGATTATGCCGAAGCCAAAAAGGTCGCCAAAATGATCGGTTATCCGGTGATGCTCAAAGCCTCGGCGGGCGGCGGCGGTAAGGGCATGCGCGTGTGCGCCTCGGACGAAGAATTGAAAGACGCGTTTGTATCCACCGTGCGCGAAGCGAAGTCGAGCTTTGGCGACGACCGGGTGTTCATTGAAAAGTTCATCAAAAATCCGCGCCACATCGAAATTCAGGTTCTGGCCGATGGCTTCGGCAATACCGTGTATCTGGGCGAGCGCGAATGTTCCATCCAGCGCCGCCACCAAAAAGTCATCGAAGAAGCGCCTAGTCCCTTTTTGGACGAGACCACCCGCGCCGCAATGGGCGCGCAGGCCGTCGCTCTTGCACAAGCGGTTGGCTACGTTTCGGCGGGTACGGTGGAGTTTATCGTCGATACCGAGCGCAATTTTTATTTCCTGGAAATGAATACCCGCCTGCAAGTTGAGCATCCGGTCACCGAGTTGATCACCGGCCTCGATTTGGTGGAGCAGATGATCCGCATCGCGGCGGGCGAAAAACTGAGCTTCAAACAAGCCGACGTGAAACTCAACGGCTGGGCGGTGGAAGCGCGCATTTATGCCGAAGACCCGTTGCGCGGTTTCTTGCCGTCCATCGGGCGCTTGACGCGCTATCGCCCGCCCCAGGGCGAAGGCGTGCGCGTCGATACCGGCGTGTATGAGGGCGGCGAGATTTCCATGCACTACGATCCCATGATCGCCAAGCTGGTGACTTACGGGGCGGATCGCAGCCTTGCCGTTCAGGCCATGGCGCGCGCGCTGGACGGATTTTATATTCGTGGTGTGCAGCACAACATCTCGTTCCTGTCGGCCTTGATGAACCACACCCGCTTTATCGAAGGGCGGTTGTCGACGGGCTTTATCGCCGAGGAATACCCGGATGGCTTTCACGCTTCGGACATTCCGCATGACGACCCCAGCGTGCTGGTGGCGGTGGCGGCCAGTTTGCATCTGGCCTATCAAACCCGTGCCGCGAAAATTTCGGGTCAGGTCAACGGCCATGAACACCGGGTGGCGGGCGCGTGGACGGTGCTGTTGGGCAATCGGGCGGTGCCCGTTACGGTGTGTCCGGCACAAGGCGGTTATGACGTCACCTTCCACGCCAAGGGTTTTCCCAAGGGCGTGGTTGAAGTACGCACCGATTGGGGCCTGGGCGACTGTATGTTCTACGGCAGCGTCGGTGGGCGGGCGGTGACCCTGCAGACCGACCGTCTGGCGGTGGGATTCGCGTTGCGCCATGCCGGCGTTGAGGTGGTGGCCCGGGTGGTCGATGCGCGCGCCGCCGAACTGATGGCGCTGATGCCTAAAAAACGCGTGGCGGATACCTCGAAACTGTTGCTTTCGCCCATGCCGGGGCTGTTGTTGAGCGTTGCGGTCAAGCCCGGCCAAGAGGTCAAGGCGGGCGAGGAATTGGCGGTGATCGAAGCCATGAAAATGGAAAACGTGCTTCGTGCCGCACAAGACGGTATGATAGCGGATGTGAAGGCCCAGCCCGGCGATAGCCTGGCGGTCGATCAGGTGATCGTGACGTTTCAATAGTTAGGACGTTCATGACGGATAACGGCTCAGACGGTCCTGAAGACAATATTCTGCCCTTTCGCAAACGGGGGGTGCGCGCAACGTCGCGTCCACGGGTGCGCCATCACCAAAAACCCAAACCGCAATTTCAGCATCACGACAAGGTCGTGCGGTTGCATGTGCGCGGCCTCGTGCAGACCGATGCGTTCATCCGCTGGCTGGTGGAAGAAGCGACGCGCCTGCATTTGGACGGTTGGGCGCGCAGCGCGCTTGACGGCACGATGGATATGTTGATCGCGGGCGAAGTGGGCGACGTCAAACAGATGCTCGAATATCTGCATGAAGGCCCACGTCCGGTGGATATGCTGCTGGCCGAAGAAGTGCCATTGAAGGGCGATGAGCCCATGTGGAGCGGTTTCCATCATCTTGCGCCCAGTCAGGGATGAATGGTCAGGTCTAAATGAAGAGCGTGCGCGCCTTAATCTCGGGAAGGGTGCAAGGGGTGTGGTATCGCGCCTGGACGGCGGGCGAGGCGGATAAACTCGGCCTGACCGGGTGGGTGCGCAATTGCGCCGACGGTACGGTGGAGGCTCTGTTTTGCGGCCCCGCCGAAAAGGTCGATGTGATGCTCGCCAGATGTCGCAAAGGCCCGCCGCTCGCGCGGGTGGACGCCGTCGCCATTGAGCCCGCCGAAGCGCCCGATCGCGCGGGCTTTCACAAATTGTCGGGTCTGTGACGGTGACGCATTTTTGAGAACGGCAATGGGCAGTCAAACTTCCACCGTCTTGCGCCCAAACACCTCTTCAAACACTTCGCGCAACACCTGATCGACTTCGGCCAGGGTGACGGTCAGACCTAAGTCATGCAGCGACGTGACGCCGTGTTCGGAGATACCGCACGGCACGATGCCGCTGAAGTGGCCGAGGTCGGGATTCACATTGAGCGCCATGCCGTGAAAGCTCACCCACTTGCGCACCCGTACGCCGATGGCGCCGATTTTGTCTTCTTGGCCATCGGCGCGAACGACCCAGATGCCGACACGCCCCTCGCGCCGTTCGCCGCTGACGCCAAAGCGCCCTAAGGTCAGGATCATCCATTCTTCCAAATCGCGCACATAAGCGCGCACGTCCGAGGCGCGCAGCTTCAAATCGAGCATGGCATAAACGACCCGCTGGCCGGGGCCGTGATAGGTGTATTGCCCGCCACGCCCGGTCTGAAAAACGGGAAAACGTTCGGCATCGATCAGGTCCGCCGCGTCGGCGCTGGTGCCTGCGGTGTATAACGGGGGGTGTTCCACCAGCCATATCCGCTCCGGCGCCAAGCCAGCGCGGATATCGGCGGCGCGTGTTTCCATGAAGGCATGGGCGTCCGCATAGGCCGTCAGGCCCGGTTCCGTCCGCCATTCTATGAGTTTGGTCCCTAGGTTTTCCGCCATTTCTTCAATCAGTTTTGGTTAAGCGTTCTCTGTGCTTGAAAGGGCTCACAGTATTTGCTATTCCCCCCTCAGGCAACGCTGGCGTAAGCTGGCGTTGTTTTGAAATTATGCGGTCGTGGCGGAATTGGTAGACGCGCAGCGTTGAGGTCGCTGTGAACGCAAGTTCGTGGAAGTTCGAGTCTTCTCGACCGCACCAATTTCAAGGGCTCGCCTCGCGGGTTGATGGCGAGCCCTTTTCTATTCTAGTCTGGCGTTAGTGGTCCGGTGGGGCCCGGTGAGGGGAGTGTATGCAACATGACCGATCCGAACCTGGAAAACCGGACCCCAGAGGCTCCGGCGAGCGAACCTTCACCCGCAACCCCTCAAAATAATCCCGAAGACGATAGCAGCATCGTGGGCATCACCCACGAGGATGTGAACAACGTCATCGACGCTTTGGAAGCCGGCGACGAGAATAGCGTGCGCGAGCAAGTCGCGGATTTGCACTTTTCCGATGCCGCCGACTTGATGGAGCGCTTAGGCCCCGATCATCGTCGCGCCATGCTCGAGGCCACCCATGACATTCTGGACCCCGAATTCTTCACCGAGTTGGATGAAACCGTCCGCGACGAAGCGGTGGATATCATCGGCTTGGAAGCGATGGCCGGGGTGGTGGCCGAACTGGACACCGATGATGCGATCGAAATTCTTGACGATTTGGATCATCACGAACAGCAGCAGGTGCTGGGTGCCATTCCCGAAGCCGACCGCACGCTGATCGAAGAAGGCCTAGCTTACGCTGAATACACCGCTGGCCGTTTGATGCAGCGCGATTTCATGGCGGTGCCGCAATTTTGGACCGTGGGCGAAACCATCGATTTTATGCGCCACAGCGCGGAACACGACGAATGGTCGCTGCCGGATGTGTTCTACGACATCGTGGTGGTCGATCCCAAGCATAAGCCGGTGGGCACCATTCCGCTGAGCACGCTGTTGCATAACAAACGCCCGGTTCGTGTTTCCGACATCATGCACGAAGAAATGAAAATTGTGCCGGTGGACATGGATCAAGAAGAAGTGGCGTTTCTGTTTCGCCAGCGCGATCTGGTGTCCGCCCCGGTGGTCAATGCCGACGGCAGGCTGATCGGCATGATCACCATCGACGACGTGGTTGACGTTATCGACGAAGAAGCCGAAGACGATATCATGCGCATGGGTGGTTTGACGGAAGACGATTTGTACTCCGCAACTTTGGCCACCGCCAAATCGCGTTTTACGTGGTTATTCGTGAATCTTTTTACGGCGCTTCTCGCCGCCAATGTTATCGCGCTGTTTCAGCACTCGATCGAGAAAGTGGTGGCGCTCGCTGTGCTCATGCCCATTGTTGCGGGCATGGGCGGTAACGCGGGAACTCAGGCGCTGACCGTGGCGGTGCGTGCGCTGGCCACCAAGGAGCTGACCGCGAGCAACGCCCTGCGCCAGATCGGCAAAGAGGGGCTGGTGGGGGTGATCAACGGCATCTTGTTTGCACTTTTGATGGGCGGCGTGGCTTGGCTGTGGTTCGGCTCGCCGACGTTGGGCTTGGTTATCGGGTTGGCTATCGTGGCGAATTTGATCGTCGCAGGACTGGCGGGAGCGACTATCCCCATCGCTTTGCAGCGTGCCGGCGTCGATCCGGCCATTGCGTCGAGCGTATTTCTCACCACCATCACGGATGTGGTTGGATTTTTGGTGTTTTTAGGGCTTGGCACGGCGCTGTTGATGTAAGGCCGAGCGTTTGTTGGCATTTGCTATTGTATTGCGAAAACTCTAAACTACTTAAAAATAACATTAAATGATTGTGCTGAGGAAGGGTCAGGAGCCACAGCCCCATGCCCCATACAATTAAATCCCGCGCCCCCTTCATTCTAGGGACAGATAGCCGAACGGGCTTCGCCGACGATGAAGTCATCGCGGGTTTGCGGGTGTTGATTGCCGATCCGTATCCGCAGTTGCGGGAGATCATGCGTGATATTTTGTTGCGTGGCATCGGCGTGGAAGAGGTCATTGAAGCCAAAAGCGGCGCAGAAGTCTTAGCCTTATTGAGCAAGCTGTCTTGTGACGTGGCCATCATCGACTGCGCCATGACGCCTTTGGGCGGCGTCGAATTGACCAAGCGTATTCGTAAGGGCGTCGAAGGTATCGATGCGTTTTTACCGGTGATTCTTGTTTCCGGTCGGGCTGACGTTGCGGAAATTATTGCCGCGCGTGACGCGGGCGCCAACGAATATCTGGCCAAGCCCTTGTCGGCGAAAATTCTCGACCTGCGCCTGAGTTCGGTGGTCAACCGTCCTCGGCCATTTGTGCGCGTCGATAATTTCTTCGGTCCTGACCGTCGTCGCCATGCCAGGGAGGGTTTCGGTGGTTCCGAACGCCGTACCCATGAAGCAGGCGTTATTGATCCCAACAAATGACGTACCTAAAACGGACGTGAGCATCCATCTCATCAAATTGGCCGTCGGCGTGGAAGATTTCGCCCATCTGGTCCGATTACAGTCTGCGCGCACAGGGCATAACGCGGCGGCCGAACAGGGGCCGTATCCGCGTCACATTACCCGCCAGCGTCCCCGGCGTGAGGCGGAGTTGCTGTCCGGCGGGTCGATGTATTGGGTCATTAAGGGCGTCATTCGCGCGCGTCAACGCCTCCTCGCGCTGGAGGACGTCATTGATGCGGACGGCATAACGCGTTGCGCTTTGGTGTTGGATCCTGAGTTGCACCCCACGCAGCCCAAGGCGCAGCGCGCGTTTCAGGGCTGGCGCTATCTGGATGCGGCCCAAGCGCCTGCCGATGCGCTTGGGGGGGATTCTCAGGCGCTTCCCGACGATTTGGCGCGTGTATTGGATCATTTGGGGCTGTTATAGCATTGGCGTTCATTTTAGGTTTCCCGCCTGTAAAAAGTGGTTATGCTGTGCCTGCCCGTGTGCCGGGGGGCGAGAAAATAAACGTGCAAGAGGTAAACCGCGGTGTCGGGCGTTGATGTTACACAATTGAAAATTCTGATCGTCGAAGACAACGTCCACTTTAGGACGTTGATTTTTTCGATTTTGCAGGCGTTGGGCATTGCCGACTTAGAAGAGGCGCGCGATGGCAGCGAAGCCTTGGAAATTCTGGACGAGCTGACGCCCGATCTGGTCATTTTAGACTGGAAAATGGAAGGGATGGATGGCGTTGAATGCGTGCGCCAAATCCGCACCCTGAACGGCGTTAATCGTTTCGCGCCCATCATCATGGTGACGGGCTATACCGAAACCAGCCTCAAAAAAGAAGCCCGTGACGCGGGCGTAGATGATTTTCTGGGCAAGCCCATTTCACCGCAATCGCTGCTCGGGCGCATCGTCAGCGTGATGGACAATCGCCGCCCGTTTTATGAAACGGATGGTTATTTCGGCCCGGATCGCCGCAGTAAAGCCGAAAAACACAGCGGCACGGAGCAGCGCAAAACGCAACGCCCGCCGGTGCAAAAGGCTTAACTTCTTTTACCAACAAAAATCTGGTCAGCTTGCGTGATTTGCGTGTAGAGTTTGGCCTCAAGATTCTAGAGTGCGATTGGGTTAGGTTGGAGCATTCATGCTCCAACCTAACCCGTGAATCGCCCTTTAATACATAGATAGGGGCGGATTCACGCTTTAGATTTGATCACATTAAGTGATTCCACCTAAAGCGATCCGACCTTAGGCAACGGGGGCCAAATGGCAGGCAGTGTAAACAAGGTGATTTTGGTCGGTAATCTCGGCCGCGATCCCGAAGTGCGTTTTACCCAAGACAATAAGAAAATCGTCAATTTAAACTTGGCGACTTCGGATTCTTGGAAAGATAAAAATACCGGCGAGAAGCGCGAGCGCACTGAATGGCACCGTGTGGTCATTTTCTCGGATGGTCTTGCCAACATCGCCGAAAAATACCTGCGCAAAGGTTCCAAGGTTTACATCGAAGGCCAGTTGCAAACCCGCAAATGGCAGGGGCAGGACGGCCAGGACAAATACACCACCGAAGTCGTGTTGCAGGGTTTTAACTGTGCCATGACCATGTTGGATGGTCCTGGCGGGGCTTCCGGCGGCGGCTCATCAGGTGGCGGTTCCGGTGGCGGTAGCTACGGTGGCGGTTCGGGCGGTTATGACAGCGGCCCGTCCGGTGGTTCCGGCGGTGATTTTGGCGGCGGTTCCGGTGCTGCGCCGGGCGCCGAGCTGGACGACGAAATTCCTTTCTGATGGAATGATTTTAGGGGGAGGGTGCTTGCGTTTTGCGAGCAATCTCGAAAAGGCCGGATGGGGTACCCCTTCCGGCCTTTTTCGCGCATAAAATTAAGGCCAAAAATCTTTTTGTTATCAAGGGGTTGATGGAAGGTCTGAAAAGGCTGTTGAGGGCGGTGCGCAAGGTTGTTTTCACCCCCCTAAAATGCTAGATTTCGGGGGTCAAAAGGCGGTCTAACTGACCGCTTTAAACATTTAACAACCTATTGAATTCGCTAGGAAAATCCTTTTGTCATCCGAATCGCCGCCGCCGTCCGCACCGATGCCCGAAGGGTATGAGAGCATCTCCATCGAAGAGGAGATGAAGAGTTCTTATCTCGCTTATGCCATGAGCGTCATCGTCAGCCGTGCGCTGCCCGACGTTCGCGACGGTTTGAAACCCGTACATCGGCGCATCATCCATGCGATGAACGAAAATGGCTACGACGCCACCAAGCCGTACCGTAAATCGGCGCGCATCGTTGGCGACGTCATGGGTAAGTACCACCCGCACGGCGACAGCGCGATTTACGACGCCATGGTGCGTATGGCGCAGGATTTTTCGCTGCGCCTGCCGCTGATCGATGGACAGGGTAACTTCGGCTCGATGGATGGCGACCGCGCCGCAGCGATGCGTTACACCGAGGCGCGCATGGCGAAATCCGCGCACGCGCTGATCGACGACATCGACAAGGACACCGTCGATTTTCAGCCCAACTATGACGATACCCAACGCGAACCTACCGTGCTTCCGGCGCGTTTCCCCAATTTGCTGGTGAACGGCGCGGGCGGCATTGCGGTGGGCATGGCGACCAACATTCCGCCGCACAATCTGGGCGAAGTGTTGGACGGCTGCATGGCGCTGATCGACAACCCCGACATCACCGTCGATGGGTTGATGCAACACATCCCCGCGCCCGACTTTCCCACTGGCGGCCTGATCATGGGCAAGCAGGGCGTGTATTCGGCGTTCCACACGGGGCGCGGCTCGGTCATCATGCGCGGGCGCACCAACATTGAACAGCGCCCCAAGGACCGCGAAGCGATCATCATCACCGAAGTTCCCTATCAGGTGAACAAGGCGCGCATGGTCGAAATCATGGCCGAGTGCGTGCGCGACAAAAAAATCGAGGGCATTTCCGATATCCGCGATGAATCCGATCGTCACGGCGTGCGGGTGGTGGTCGAAATCAAACGCGACGCCATGGCCGAGGTGGTATTGAACCAGTTGTTCAAGTTCACCCCGTTGCAGACCAGCTTCGGCGTCAACATGTTGGCCTTGAATCAGGGCCGCCCGGTGTTGATGAACCTAAAGGAAATTCTGCGCGCGTTTATCGATTTTCGCGAAGAAGTCATCCGTCGGCGCACCATTTTCGAATTGGGCAAAGCGCGCGACAGGGCGCACGTCTTGGTCGGTTTGGCCATTGCGGTGGCCAATATCGACGAAGTCATCGCGTTGATCCGCAAGGCTCCCAATCCTCAAGTGGCGCGTGAAGAATTGATGGCGCGTGAATGGCCGGCAGGCGATGTGGTGCCGCTGATCGAACTGATCGATGAGCCGGGCCGGGTGGTCAGCGCCCAAGGCACCTATCAGCTTTCTGAAACCCAGGCCAAAGCCATTTTGGAATTGCGTCTGCACCGCTTGACGGGGCTGGAACGCGACAAGATCGCCGACGATCTGCGCGCGCTTGGCGAGGTGATCAAGGAATTGCTGTTTATTTTGGGTTCGCGTGAGCGGTTGTTTGAAGTGCTGCGCGGCGAACTCGAAGAAATGCGCACCCAGTTCGCTACCGCACGCCGCACCTCCATGGAAGAAGCGGAGTTCGAGCACGACATCGAAGACCTGATCATGCGCGAAGACATGGTGGTGACGGTGACCAATACCGGCTACATCAAGCGCGTGCCGCTTTCGACCTACCGCGCGCAACGGCGCGGCGGCAAGGGGCGTTCGGCCATGTCCATGCGCGACGAAGATTTCGTCAGCCAGGTGTTTGTGGTCAACACCCACACCCCGGTGCTGTTTTTTTCCAGCACGGGCATCGTCTACAAACTCAAGGTCTATAAATTGCCGTTGGGTGGTCCCACCGCGCGCGGCCAAGCGATGGTTAACATCTTCCCGCTGAAAGAAGGCGAAACCATCTCCACCCTGATGCCCATGCCCGAAGACGAAGAAACGTGGGAACACCTGTTCGTCATGTTCGCGACGTCTTCCGGAAACGTGCGCCGCAATCGCCTGTCGGATTTCACCAGCGTCATGGTCAATGGCAAGATCGCCATGAAGCTGGACGAAGGTGACAAGCTGGTGGGTGTGCAAGACTGTACCGAAAGCGACGACGTGCTGCTTTCGGCGCGTGGCGGCAAGTGTATTCGGTTCCCGGTCGTCGATGTGCGCGTGTTCGCCAGCCGCGCGTCGACCGGCGTGCGTGGCATGAAGTTTAAGGGTGATGATGAAGTCATTTCCATGACTATTGTGCATCATGTCGATTGCGACAGTGAGGAACGCAAAAATTATCTGAAGGTGCAAAGTGCAAGGCGTCGCGCCGCTGGTGCGGAAAGCGGTGAAGGGGATGAGGATCTGGTGACCGATCCCACCCAGTTGGGCTTGAGCGAGGAGCGTTATGCAGTCATGCTGGCGGCCGAGCAGTTCATCCTCACCGTGACCGAGAACGGCTACGGCAAGCGCACCTCGGCCTATGATTACCGCATCACGGGGCGCGGTGGCTTAGGGATAACCAACATCGAAACTTCGGCGCGTAACGGCGCCGTAGTGGCGTCGTTCCCGGTCGGTGAAAGCGATCACCTAGTGATGGTGACCGATGGTGGGCAGTTGATCCGCACCACCGTGCACGATATCCGCATCGCCGCGCGCAATACCCAGGGCGTGACTTTGTTCAAAACCGCTGCCGATGAACATGTGGTGTCGGTGACCCGCCTGAGCGACGTGGAAGACGATGGCGTCGAAGGGGATGACGTTTTGCCAGGCGGAATTGCAGAGGAACCACAAGCTCCGGTCGAAGGGGAATAAGGTATGAGCCAGCGCACAGGCGTTTATCCCGGCACCTTTGATCCCGTCACCAACGGCCATATGGACATCATCTCGCGCGCCACGCGGGTGGTGGATCAATTGATCGTCGCGGTGGCGGTGAACGCGGATAAAGAACCGTTGTTTAGCTTGGCCGAACGGGTGGCGATGGTCGAGGCGGATATCCGGGCGCTGAAACCCGACGTGGCGGCGCGTATCGAGGTGCGCCCCTTTGACAACCTATTGGTGGAATTCGTGATGGACGTGGGCGCATCTATGATCGTGCGCGGCCTGCGGGCGGTATCCGATTTTGAATATGAATTTCAGATGGCGGCAATGAATTCGCGGCTCGACCCGGAGCTGGAGACGGTCTTTTTGATGGCGTCGGACCGTCATCAGTTCATTTCTTCGCGGTTTGTGAAGGAAATCGGGCGTCTGGGCGGCGATATTTCGCACTTTGTCTCGCTTCCCGTGGCCGCACAACTGCGCGAACGTTTTCAACGAAAATGAGGCTCGCCGAAAGGGGGGCTGAAAGGGGGCTTGACCCGGGCGGTTGGGGACCTTAAGTTCCCGGCAATCGCGCGGGGGTCTCCCCGCTGATTCCCTTTCGGGTCCCTTATGGCGGGCCCCTTATGGGCGCTTAGCTCAGCTGGTAGAGCAACTGACTTTTAATCAGTAGGTCGTGGGTTCGAATCCCGCAGCGCCCACCAATCAAACACAGTAAAACCCGCCTCCTTAGCTGGGGGCGGGTTTTACTGTGTTTGGGTCAGTCGCAAATTCGGGCAAGTTTTGCTTCAAAAATGATTTCAGGTGCTTCCTGAGCATGGCCTTGCGTGGAGACGCTATTTCCGTTGGATGTACCGGTTAGGTGGATGTTGGCGCGATCAACACCAAAAACGGATGTAAAACCAGGATAATCCGTGTGTTTTGCTGAGAGAACGGTTGCTGTGAATTTGGAGCCATCTTCTTCATACGTTCCTGTGTAATACATGCTGGTGTCGCCACCACTGATTTTGCCGTCGTGTAATACGACGACACCAGCGCCTGTTCCAATCGGGGTTTGGAAGTGAACCTTGTAGAGACCATTTTGCATTGTGTTTTCTCCAGCAGTTATTAATAATATACGCAGTATTAACTAATTCTACTTTTGGGTCAATTTCCCCCCAAAGTCTGACGTGGTGCCATTATTTTCAGATTTAATTTCAATGAGGTGCAGTGATTTTAGGGCTACGAGCGCATTTTTTTGTGTCTTTGAAGTTGCGAATGGAATATTGAGTGGGGGGAAGATTATGTTCACTTATGGTATTGCGGTGGCGTCTTGCATGTGTGTAAGGGTTGTGTAATAAACTCCGCTTGGCGCACGCTGCTACCCTAGGGATATGCGCCACGCTTTAGGATTTGGTAACTTGTGCGTGTGATGCTAGTATCTGAGCGTCTGGGCCTTTTGTAGGAATTGAGAAGAGCACCATGGACATACTCATTGCATTTGGGTCGGTTTTTGTCGTCTTGATTGGCGTAGTGGTCGGTAATCACTTTGGTGGAAGTATTATTGAATCTAGGCTCCAGCGAATGGCTGGCAATAATCAGGTGATTTCTGTTGCCCCTGGGCGCAACGCTAAGCCTGCACCGGACCTTCTTCAAAACACTAAAACCATTTGATTTGGCGACCTCGTGCTATGTTTGATGCGGCGTGGCGTTTTATTTGCGACGGCGCGGCGGCGTGGCGTAAGGATTTTGCCAAATGGGTTGTTGGTATCTTTGCGTTCGGTTTGGGCTCGCTTATTTTTTCGTTTCTTTTTTCAAGCATTCCGCCTGAGATATCGGCTGGCGATTCATTTAATTGGGATCTTTTCTGGCCGTGGTTTTGGGGCGAAATTGTAAGCCGCCTTGGCTATTATGGCGGCTATCTATCCAATCATCCGTTACGTGGCACCCTTGCCTTGTTGGGTGCCATTGTTGTTCTTATCGTGGTGGTGTTGACGTGGAAGTGGTTCGCGGGTAAGCGGCGTGTTAAGGCTGAAAAAGAAAAGCTCTTACTTCAAAAGGTTGGTCTCTCAGAATATTGGGAAGATGCTCATATTGAACGGCGAGCCGAGCAATGGGGCGCGCTTTCGGATTGCATTAAAATAACTCCCCAGGCCTATCTGAATTATATCGGTGCGACTGGCTGGGAAACTTTCGGAGCGAAGCATGCTCCACTTTATGATGCATTCACGAATTTTAGAGGTACAATTCGAGTCATTCTTATGAAACCGGATTCGAGTTCTTTGTCTGCTCGAGCGAATAGTGTAAGGATGACTGTAAAAGGTTATAAAAACCAGATTATAAAAAGCGCTAAGTTTCTTATGGCGCTTCGGAGCAGGGGGCATCAGGTTGAACTGCGTTACTATGACTCTCCGCCAAATTGGAAGATGATATTTTCACCTCGTCGACTGTGGTTGCAACATTACCACAATGATAACCATGTTGCGGAATGCCCAGTTTATTTGTTCTACGCAACCGAGGACATGAAGGGGCTCTATCACAGTTTTGCAAAAGATTTTGAGCGGATATGGGAGCGGTGCGAGCCAGTGGATTTGGGTAGGGCGTTACATTAGATTTTATAACGGCATCTTTGCTTTTTGGCTCTGCGCTAATTTATTCCGTATCGCCGCCGGCTTCATAGAAGCGCCAGGCGTCGACGCCTTTCAGCACCACGCCGTCGAAACCCAAATCGACGATGCCGTACAGATACGAATTGGCATTGCCCGAGATGATGGCTTGCCAGCCCGCATCCCAATAGATGGTGTGCAGGCTGTCGGGGTCTTCGCGCACCGGGCTGAATAGAAAAGGCGGGCTGCCTGGGCCCCAGCCCGGCTGCCAGTAATATTGAAATGGCGTGGCGTGTGCGATGTCGAGTTGCGCCAGCACCAAGCGCGGCGAGCCCAAATTTTTATATTTCATGAAATAGATGTCGTCGCGGGTCAGTGGCTTGCGATTGTGAAAAACGTCGACGATGACGATGTCGTGGTTGGTGGTGCGCAAGGCTTGGCCGAAATCGGCGCTTGTGCCGAACGTTTGCGCGTTGGCGACATAGAGAAAATTTCGCGCTTCTTTCGTGGACGTGATGGGCAGCGGATTGGCGCTGAACGCCGTGGCGGGATGTTTGGGCAAGCTCGCCAGTTGCGGCGCTTCGGCGACAAACGGGATTAGTCCCTTTTTTGCCAGGGCCGCGTATGTTGCGTCGACCGCAGAAGGTTCGGTCGCATATTCTAGGCCAAAAACCGTCAGCCCGGCGGTGTGCGCCATGGCTAAATCTTCGTTCTTGCGTTTGACCTGGGCTTCCAGTTGCGGGTCGGCTTTGCCCTGCGGGGTGGTGATGATTTGGTTCAGCAGCCCCGTTTCCATCACCCCATCGATGGAACGCATGTAGGCGTTGGCGGGGAATATCTTGGTGTCGTCTTCGGGGTCGGGTTTACCCACCAAGGCGAGGCCATCCTTGGCGATAATGACAAACTTCGGATTGATGGATTTGGCAAAAGTGCTGATGGATTGCACAAACGCGCGCATGTGTTCGCGGTAATCGATCACGACGCCGGGCATGAAAGGATCGATGGGTTTAGGGACGGGCGGCTCATTTGCTCTTTGCGCCAGCGCCGAAGTTCCTGGCAGCGCAACCAATGGCAGGGCGACAAGCAACGCCAGCGCCAAGCCGCATGCTTTACGCTCAATGGTCCTTTTGACCCGCTGGTTAGCCCCTATCCGCATGGGCTCACTTTAACCCGATTCTCTGCTCAAATGGTATGGCTTGATTTTGCAGCGCTAGGCCATAGAGTGCTGAGCTATGAACCTGCATGTGATCGTCGTCGGCAATGAAAAGGGCGGAAGCGGCAAATCGACCACGGTGATGCACCTGGCGGTGGCTTTGCTGCGGTCGGGCAAGCGCGTGGCGGTGGCCGATCTGGATGCGCGCCAGGGCACCATTACGCGCTATTTTGAGAACCGCCGTCGCTACGTCGTGGAAGACGAGCTAAACCTGCCCATGCCGGAACTGCTGACGCTTAAACCCGAAGACGGTGGTGGCGACGAGGAAGGCATTGAAGCCTTGTTGCAGGGCGTGATCCAGGATCTGGCCGAGCGCCACGACGTTTTGATCATGGATACACCCGGTTCCGAT
This sequence comes from Rhodospirillales bacterium, assembly GCA_024653965.1. Classification (GTDB taxonomy): domain Bacteria; phylum Pseudomonadota; class Alphaproteobacteria; order Rhodospirillales; family Magnetovibrionaceae; genus JANLGW01. The sequence continues at coordinate 13,443 of JANLGW010000011.1, read as the reverse complement.
ACCGCCCTGTCGCGCATTGCACACAGCTTCGCCGATACCTTGGTGACGCCGATCAACGACAGTTTCATCGATTTGGATGTGCTGGCGCGCATCAATGCCAAAACCATGACCATTCAAAGCCCCAGCCATTACGCCGAGTTGGTGTGGCAACAGCGCATGAGCCGCGCCAAGCGATTCGGCGGCAACGCCAAAGCCACCGATTGGATCGTTATGCGCAACCGTATGGGCTTTACCGATTCCAAAAATAAACGCGAGATCGAACGTCTGGTGGCGGAGCTTGCCAAACGCATCGGTTTTCGCACCGTGGCGGGCTTTTCCGAACGCGTGATCTTTCGTGAATTGTTTCACCAGGGGCTGACCTTGATGGACGTGGCCGAAGTTCACGGTGGCGGCTCGCTTTCCATGTCCCATATCGCCGCCCGCCAGGAAGTGCGCCAATTGGTCGAAGCGCTTCACCTGTAACGTTGCGCCTTTGGCTTTGTCGTCATACCTTTAAGGGATGAACGATAGCGATCGCAACTTACCGTCTAAAAAAACCTCCAGCCAAGCGCAGGTCGATGCGTTTTTGGGCGATCTTGCGCGCCTGCCTGTGCGCTCAGGCAAGGCGGAAGGGCGGCTGTTGTTCGCCATGGATGCCACCGCATCGCGCGAAGCGTCGTGGCATCAGGCCGCGCGTATCCAGCACGACATGTTTGAAGCCACGCGGCACGTCGGTAATTTGTGCATCCAACTGGCGTTCTTTCGCGGCTTTGGCGAGTTTAAGGTTTCGGGCTGGCTGATGGACGCGGACGAAATCCACCGCCTGATGGGGCGGGTGTTTTGCATGGCGGGTGAAACGCAAATTGAAAAGGTGCTCAAACATGCACGCAACGAAGCGGGCCGCGAAGGCGTGCGCGCGTTGCTTTATGTCGGCGATTGTTGTGAAGAAAACATCGATCGTTTGGGCAGCGTCGCAGGCGAATTGGGCCTGTTGGGCGTGCCTGCGTTCATGTTTCACGAAGGTTATGACGCGCTGGCGGAACGGGCGTTTCGCCACATCGCTAAACTTTCCGGCGGGGCCTACGCGCGCTTCGATGCGGGCAGCGCCGAGGCGCTCACACGTCTGCTCAAGGCCGTCGCGGTGTTTGCCGCAGGCGGGGCCCCGGCGCTTGACGATCTGGCCTTGCGCGAAGGCGGCGAGGCGCTACGCCTGATCGAGCAGATTAAACAAGGCGAACGGGGAGGCGGCTGATGTTTTCGATGTTCATCCTCGGCATCGGGCTGTTGTTGGCGGTGTTGTTGCTGTCGCGCTGGTATGTGACCGCCGATCCTAAAACGTTGCTTAAGGCGCTGAAGTGGGCGGGTTTGAGTCTGGCCATGTGCGCCGTTGTGTGGTTGGCGCTGACCGGCAGGCTGTGGGCGGCGGTCGCGGCGTTGCCCGCCGTGATGGTGTGGTTCATGCGCCTGTTTACGGGCCTGCGTTATATGCAGATGTTTAGGCGCATGCTGGGTCTGGGCGGCGCGGCCGCGGGCTGGTCGTCGCCGGGGGCGGGCGCTCATCCCAAAGGCGGCCAAACTTCCGACGTGCGCACCCGTTTTGTCGTCATGCGTTTAGATCACGCCACGGGCCAAGTGTCGGGCGAGGTGCTGGAGGGGCGTTTTGCCGGGCGGCGGCTGAACGATTTGAACTTGGACGAATTGCTGGAATTGTTGGTCGAAAGCCAAGCCGACGCCGACAGCGCGCGTTTGGTGGAAAATTATCTGGAGCGCCGCGCCCCTGGCTGGCGCACTCGTCAAAAATCTTCGTCCAGCCCGCCAGGAGGCCCGTCTGGCGACATGACCCGCGCCGAGGCGTTGCGCGTGCTGGGCCTGCAAGACGGCGCAAGCCTTGATGACATCAAGGCCGCCCACCGCCGCCTGATGGCTCAGGTTCACCCCGACCACGGCGGTACGGATTATCTGGCGCAACAGATCAATCAGGCAAAAGATGTGTTGATGGGTAAGACGGATCAGTGACAATGCGCGCGCCGTGTGGCACAAACGGGGCATGGGAATCGCCAACCTTATTTCGCATCTGTTTTTCGCCCACGTTTTGGGCGCGATCTCGCTCGGCCTGACGTGGCTGATGATCAAGCGGGTGCGGATATTGGACCACCCCAATGAACGTTCGTCGCACAGCAACCCGACGCCGCGTTCGGGCGGCATCGCGATCGTGATGACGTTTTTTATCGGCCTAGCGGTGTTCAGGCTGATGGGTGACGACGCGGCGCTGGAGCAAGATTACTTTTGGACCTTTGCGGGCGCTGCGGCGCTGATTGCGGTAGTGTCGATTTTCGACGATCTGGCGGACATGAGCTTTCGCGCGAAATTGGGGGCCCAGGCTTTTGCCGCCATTATCGTAATGGCGTTCGGCGTGGTGGTGGATCAGTTGTATGTACCGGGTTTGGGGCAGGTGCAGTTGGGCGTGTGGGGCTATGCGCTGACTTTTTTGTGGATCGTCGGTCTTACCAACGCCTTTAATTTCATGGATGGTATCGACGGCATCGCCGCCGGAACGGCGTTGGTGGCGAGTGTGGCATTCGCCGCCGTTACCCTGAGCCAGGGCAGTTCGTTCATTTATTTGGTGAGTCTCATTGTTGCCGGATCGGTCGCAGGCTTTTTGTTTTGGAACTGGCAGCCCGCAAAAATCTTCATGGGCGACAGCGGCAGCCAGTTTTTAGGCTTCGTGCTGGCGGTGCTGGCGGTGATCGCGGGGCGCTTCGATGCGTCGCATACCTCGTATCTGGTGATGCCGTTGCTGTTTGGGCATTTTATCTGGGATACGGCCTATACTTTTTTCCGCCGCCTGAAAAACGGTGAACGGGTCACCCAGGCGCATCGCACGCATCTTTACCAGTTGATGACCCAGATGGGCCTCCAACATGTCCACGTGACCCTTGTTTATTTGGTTGTCGGCGTGTTGCAGGGGTTGGGCGCGATGATGCTGGTGCATTTGGATGGGGCGTTGCGGTTGGTGGTGTTTTTGCCGTTTATCGGTTTTCAGGTGATGCTGACGGTGATTGTGACGCGGCACGCACGGGCCAAGGGATTGATCGCCTGAGGATGGCACCTTAGGGATGTTGCCTCAAATAAGACGCTGTGGCATAGGAGTAGGTATGAAAAAACCTGTTACAAAAGTGGTGTTTCCTGTGGCGGGGCTGGGCACCCGGTTTTTGCCGGCGACCAAGGCCATCCCAAAGGAAATGTTGCCCATCGCGGATCGTCCGTTGATCCAGTACGCGGTTCAAGAAGCGCGTCAGGCGGGCATCACGGATTTTATTTTTGTCACGGGCGCGATGAACCGACCGCTGCTCAAGTCGCACTTTTCCGAAAATCCAAGCCTCAACACTTTCTTGCGCGAACGCGGTAAAACCACCGAACTGAATTTGGTGGCCGAAACCGTGATTGAGCCGGATCGCCTGCATTTTTGCAGCCAGGATAAACCGTTGGGGCTGGGCCATGCGGTGTGGTGCGCGCGTGAGTTCGTCGCTGGCGAGCCGTTTGCCGTCATTTTGCCCGATGATTTGATCTCCGCCGAACCGGGCTGCTTGAAACAAATGATGGATGTGCATTCGCGTTTGGGTGGCAACGTGGTGGCGGTGGAAAACGTCGCCCCCGATTTGACCAACCGTTATGGCATTTTGGATATTGCCAGCGAAGACGGCCCATTGGTTGTCGCCCGTGGTTTGGTGGAAAAACCGGCACCCGATAAAGCGCCTTCGACCCTGTCGATTATTGGCCGTTATATCCTTGATGATAAGGTGTTTGAGCACCTGGATAAAGGGGTGGCCGGTGCGGGTGGGGAAATTCAGCTTACCGATGCCATTTCCGCCACCATTGGCGCCGGGGTTCCGTTTCATGGCCTGCGCTTTGCCGGAACGCGCTATGACTGCGGGTCCATGTATGGCTTCGTCGAAGCCAACGTGACGTTCGGGCTGCAAAGTTCAGCCCACGCCGAAGAAATACGCGCTTATCTCAAGAATTATCTTAAACGCCCAGTTTAGGCACCCAGTTTAGGCACCCAGTTTAGGCACCCTGTTTAGGCACCCTGTTTAGGGGCTGCTTTTCTGCTGAGTTCTTCCCTGCGGACCGTGTCCTTGATTCTTTGCAAGGCGGTGGACATGGACGCGTTTTCGGCGCGCAAGGTTTCAATTTCTTCCGCCGCGTCCATACAGTCGCGCACGACCGCCATGATCAGGCTTTCTTCGTTGACGCACTTCAATCGTTTGACGATGTCTTTCACGGTGTTGTTCCCCACCTCCTATTTTAAATGCTTCTCATTGGTCACAAAGACGGTTTCCAAGGCATCGTGCAATCGATCCATGGACTGGTCGGCGAAGATGATGCCGTCAAAGCCCATGTCCTTGGACATTAAAACGCTATCCACGGTTTTTTTCCGCAAAAAAATGACGGTCATGGTTTTGTCGCACTTGTCCTTTTTCTTGCACGGACAGCAGCATGCCAGGCGCTCTTCCACGGGCATGCTCAGGTATTCCGGGGAAAACAGGATAAATGTTGGTTTAAGGATACTGGCGCGGGCGCAGATGTCTTTGGTGGGCGAGATTTCCACCTTGGCAAAGCCCATCGCCATGAGCATGATTTGCGTCGCCCGGCCAAGCGCTGGGTTGTCGGTGGAGGCTAATACGGTAAGCTTGGCGGGGTCGAATGTGCTCACGTTCTTGTTCCGGATGTGGATTGGATGCAGATTTTAAAAAACAATCGCTTCCATGACAATACCTGCTTACTAAATTTATCAAAATAAAACAATTAGATATATGTTACATTATTAATGTTCTAATAAGCTGGCATGATTTCACGCCTTTTCCTTGCCAGGGCAGGGCGCATCGCCTAAAAACGCACAGCATCGCGCGCCTGGGAACGATTCTATTTATACTACAATAGCGCGGACATTAGGATTGGGGATTTTTTTATGCGCGTAGCGATGATCGGCACCGGATACGTCGGCTTAGTTTCAGGAGCGTGTTTTTCCGAATTCGGCGTGAACGTGGTGTGTGTTGATAAGGACCAAAGTAAGATCGAAATGCTCGAAAACGGCATTATGCCGATTTATGAGCCGGGCCTCGATGACCTAGTGGAAAATAACGTCGATGCGGGCCGCTTAGCCTTCACCACCAACCTAAAAGACGCCGTCGCAGGCGCAAATGCGGTGTTTATCGCGGTGGGCACGCCGACCCGCCGGGGCGATGGCCATGCCGATCTCAGTTACGTTTACGCTGCGGCCAAGGAAATTGCCGAAGCCATGACCGGTTATACCGTGGTGGTCACCAAATCGACCGTACCGGTGGGTACCGGCGACGAAGTTGAGCGCATCATCCGCGAAACCCGCCCTGACGCCGAGTTCGATGTGGTGTCCAATCCTGAATTCCTGCGCGAAGGTTCGGCCATTGCGGATTTCACCCATCCCGACCGCGTGGTGATCGGCACCGATGTGGAGCGCGCGCGCGACGTTATGAGGGCGCTGTATCGCCCGCTGTACCTGATCGAAACGCCGATCTTGTTCACCTCGCGCACGTCGTCGGAATTGATCAAGTACGCGGCCAATACGTTTCTGGCCACCAAGATCACGTTCATCAACGAAATCGCCGATCTGTGTGAAAAGGTCAACGCCGACGTGCATGATGTGGCCAAAGGCATCGGCCTCGATGGGCGCATCGGCAGGAAATTTTTGCATGCCGGGCCGGGGTACGGTGGTTCATGTTTCCCCAAAGACACCTTGGCCCTAGTGCGCACCGCCCAAGACGTGGGCGCGCCGTTGCGCATTGTCGAGGCGGTGGTCGACGTCAACGACAAACGCAAAAAATCCATGGCTCAGCGTGTGTTCGATGCGTGCGGCGGCTCGGTTGCGGGCAAGACGGTGGCGGTATTGGGGCTCACCTTCAAACCCAACACCGACGACATGCGCGACGCGCCGAGCTTGGACATCGTGCCGGCCTTGATCGAAGACGGCGCCACCGTGCGCGCCTTCGATCCCGAAGGCATGGAAGAAGCTAAGACTTTGCTGGGCGATGTTCAGTGGTGCGACGATGCCTATGCCACCATGATCGGCGCGGACGTGCTGGTCATCATCACCGAATGGAATGCGTTTCGCGGTTTGGACCTGGAACGGGTCAAATCGCTGCTTAAGGTTCCGGTCATGGTCGATTTGCGCAACATCTACGAGCCCGCCGAGATGGCCGAGCGCGGGTTCAGCTATCATTGCATCGGGCGGCGTACCGCTTTTTAAATTGGCTCAGAAGCGGCCCCGGCTTGCCCGTATGGAGACCGTTATGAAAGATCAGGAAAACCTGCGCCTCGCTTATGAACAAGCCTTGAAAAGCTACCAAGAAGGTGGGCTGCCCATCGGTTCGGTGATGGTCGATGCGCATGGCGTGGTGGTGGGTGTCGGGCACAACAAACGGGTGCAGGAACACAATCCGATCCTTCATGGCGAGATGGACTGTATGCGAAACGCAGGTCCACGGAAAAACTATAAAGGGTTCACCCTGTATACGACCCTTAGCCCCTGCATGATGTGCTCAGGGACAATAGTGCAATTCGGCATTAAGCGGGTTGTTGTCGGCGAAGATGAAAATTTTAAAGGGAATATCGATTTTTTACAGCAGAACGGCGTCGAGGTGGTGTTGCTTAACGATGCGGATTGCACCGCCTTGATGAAAAAATTTCAGCAAGAAAAACCGGAACTGTGGCTTGAAGATATCGGTGAAGGGGCCTGATACGCTTGTGCCCCGCTATTGCGGTCAGTTCAGCGCCGCGACTTCCACGGGCGCGGTGATTTTGAGCGGCATGCAGCCCATCTTTTTCTTTTCGAGGAATTTGCACGCGCTATAGGCCTGGGTTTTGCTGATACCCATGACCCAGCTACGATACAGAACATGACCGTTTTTCTTTTCCAAGGGGGCGACGGTAGCGCTGCCTTGGGCCAGATAGTTGGGCGCCATGCTGATAGCGCGCACGGCAATTTCATACGCCGGGCTTTGTTCCTTGTATGCGCCGACCTGTACGCCCCAGATGATCTGCCCATTTTTTGCGGAGGCGAGTTTGGCGTTTGGTTTGGTTTTGGCGATCGGTGCGGCTTTAGCGGCGAGGGCGGTCTGTGCGGGGTTGAGGGTGAGCTTGTTCTGGGCGAGCTTAGTCTTCTTTTTCGTATTCGCGTCGGCCAGTTGCGGCGCAACCTGGGCCCAGCCTTTTTCCAGCAGTTCGACCATGTGCTTGTTGCGCGATTTGGAATTATCGGCCCCGAACACCACGCCGATCAGGCGCTTGTCGCCGCGTTTCACCGACGCCACCAAATTGAAGCCCGAAGCGCGGATATAACCGGTCTTGATACCATCGGTGCCTTCGTAGTTGGTGAGTAGCTGGTTGTGGGTTTTGTGACGTTGCCCAGCAAAGCTGAAGCTCTTTTCCGAAAAATAGTGGTAGTGGTGCGGGAAGTTGCGAAGCATTGCGCGCGCCAACGTGGCCATGTCGCGTGCGGTGGACATCTGCGCGTTGTGCGGCAGGCCGGAAGCATTGCGGAACGTGGTGTTTTTCATGCCCAGATCCCGCGCTTTGGCGGTCATGATCAGGGCGAATTGTGTTTCGGACCCAGCCACATGTTCGGCCACGGCGGCAGCGATGTCATTGGCGGATTTAATGGCCAGCGCGCGGATGGCGTCTTCGACGCTGAAGGTCTTGCCGACCTTGATGCCCATTTTGGACGGCGGCTGGTTCGCCGCGTGTTTGGTCATCGTGATGCGATCATCCAGACGCATGCGTCCTTCTTCGAGGGATTCAAACACTAAGTACAACGTCATCATCTTGGTGAGCGACGCGGGGTAGTTGCGTGTATCGGCATTGACTTCGTGCAGAACCTCGCCGGTCGTGGCATCGATCACGAAAGAAGCATATTTGGCGTGCGCAGGCAGGGGCAATAATGCCACCAGCGCCAGCGCGAGCAACAATAGCCACGTGCCTCGGCCTCGGCGTTGCGCGGCAGGGTTCAAAACCCGGGTGATGCTGTGACCCCTCACGATGCGTTCATCCCCAAACGTTCAAAACAATCTTTTTTAGCTTCCCATTAATGCGGGAATCTTGTTGCGGCTTCAAGTCGTTAAAAACTTGAAAGCGGCCTTAATTGCTTATGCGCCGTTTCGCCTAAATAAAGGATTAACGCCGAGTCGCCAGGAAGCGGGTAACAGGTTGATTGCTAAGGCCATGCTGCACTGCAATATAACGGTTGACTTATATTGCGCCGCAACATATCATCGAGGTGGATGAAGCAAGGCAGCCTTAATTGGGCGCCAATGCGCAGGAGAATATACGATGAGCACCGCAAAAAAGAAATCGACTAACGATTCCGCCGCAGATTCCACCGCTGCCGCCCTTGATGCAGCTGCTCTGCAATTTATCGCCGTCGCCGACCGGATGAAGGGTGGCTTTGACGCCGCCCTTGATGCCGGTGCCGAGCAAGCCCGCGCCGCGTGCGCCTTTGAAGGGGTTGAATTCGCGGGCCGTGAAAATGTCGATGCCGCACGGAAGGCCGGTGAAGCCTACTATGCAGGGTTGAAGGATTTGAATGACTTGTGGTTTGAAACGGCCAAGGAAGCCGTGCGTTTCCACGCCGCTACGGTGAAGAGCTTGTCGGTCTGCAAGACCCCGCAAGATTTGAGCGAAGCGCAAATGAAACTCGCCACCAGCGGCTTTGAAGTCGCCATGGCATCCGCCAATACGTTGGGTCAGGTTATGGTTAAGACCGCAGGCGAGGTATCCGCACCCTTTGCGCAGTTTTGGAATAAAAGCGCCGCTTAATGATCCGCGTCTTTGGTCTTCTTCCTCCCCCTTGGAGACCACCCCTTAAGACACGGCGCGGCGAACTCAGGGCCCGGCGAGCGATCGCCGGGCTTTTTTTGCTCTCTTTTTTGCTCTCTTTTTGCTTTGGCGTGCGCTTTATTCTTTGCTTCCCCTGGCGATTGTTCGCCTCTCACCCTAAATGTTAAGGCAGATGCTGAACGCCCCAATATTAAAGGGTCGGCTTTGCGGCCTTGTTGTTTGGCGGTATCATCAGCGTGTGAAGTGATTCCCGAGCGGAGACCCAATTGAGCGATACCCCACCCCCCGGCAGGCACAATGGCCCCGGCAGACATGACGACGGTGATACCGGCTTGGCGGTGAAAACCCGCGCCAAGACCAAAAAGCCGTCCATGTACAAGGTGTTGATGCTCAATGACGATTACACGCCGATGGAATTCGTGATTTATGTTTTGGAGAGCATCTTCAATAAGTCCGCCGAAGATGCGACGCGCATCATGCTGCATGTCCACCAAAAGGGCGTCGGCATTTGCGGCGTGTTCACCTTTGATGTGGCGGAAACCAAGGCGAGCCAAGTGATGGACTTGGCGCGGCATAACCAGCACCCGTTACAGTGCACCATCGAAAAAGACGCTTAAAGCGCAAAGTGGAGACAAGCCGATGCTGTCGAGGAACCTAGAGCAGACCCTGCACCGCGCGTTGAACGTCGCCGGCGAATACCGCCATGAGTTTGCGACCTTGGAACACCTGCTGATGGCGCTGTTCGACGACCCGGACGCGGTGGCGGTGCTGCGTGCGTGCGACGTCGATTTGGACAAAATGCGCCTCGATGTCGCGGATTTTCTGCAAAATGAATTGGTGTTGCCGCTGTTGGACGGGTTGGGCGATCCCAAGCCGACCTCGGGTTTCCAGCGGGTCATTCAGCGCGCCATCATCCATGTGCAGTCGTCGGGGCGTGAAGAAGTAACCGGCGCTAACGTGCTGGTGGCGCTGTTTTCCGAACGCGAAAGCCATGCGGTGTTTTTCCTTCAAGAACAGGATGTCACGCGCCTGGATGCGGTCAACTACATCAGCCACGGTATCGCCAAAGCGCCGGGGTTGGGCGAAGACCGTCATGTGTCGGGCGCTGGCGCAGAAGCGGCAGAGGGCGGAGAAGGCGAGGTCAAGTCCGGGCGCGAAGCGTTGGAGGCCTACTGCGTCAACCTCAATGAAAAGGCGAACAAGGGTAAGATCGATCCGTTGATCGGGCGCGCCGATGAGGTCGACCGCACGATCCAGGTGCTGTGCCGCCGCACCAAGAACAACCCGCTTTATGTGGGCGATCCGGGCGTGGGCAAAACCGCCATCGCCGAAGGCTTAGCCCGGCGCATCACCGAGGGTGCCGTGCCTGAAGTGCTGCTGAACGCGCAGATTTGGGCGTTGGATATGGGCACCTTGCTGGCGGGGACACGCTATCGCGGCGATTTTGAAGAACGCCTGAAAGCCGTGATCAAGGAATTGGAAGCCTCGCCCGATAACGTGCTGTTTATCGACGAAATTCATACCGTGATCGGCGCGGGTGCGACCTCGGGCGGGTCGATGGATGCATCCAACATTCTCAAGCCGTCATTGGCCAACGGCGCGCTGCGCTGCATCGGTTCGACCACCTACAAGGAATACCGTAACCACTTTGAAAAGGACCGCGCGTTGGTGCGTCGCTTCCAGAAAATCGATGTGCAGGAACCTTCGGTCGAGGACACGGTAAAGATTTTGCGTGGTCTGAAGCCCTATTACGAAGAACATCACAAGGTTCACTATACCGAGGCTGCGATCCGCGCTGCGGTGGAATTGGCGGCGCGTTACATCAACGACCGCAAATTGCCCGACAAGGCCATTGACGTCATCGACGAGGTCGGCGCGTCGCGCATGTTGGTACCCCCGGCTCGGCGCAAAAAGACCGTTTCGGTCAAAGACGTGGAAGGTGTGGTGGCCAAAATTGCACGCATCCCACCGAAAAGCGTTTCCAGTGATGATAAGAAAGTTCTCAAGCACTTAGATCGCGATCTTAAAGCGATGGTTTATGGCCAAGATGAGGCCATTCAGGCGCTGTCGAGCTCTATCAAGCTGGCGCGGGCGGGGCTACGTGAGCCGCAAAAGCCGATTGGATCGTATCTGTTTTCCGGCCCCACCGGCGTGGGCAAGACCGAAGTTGCGCGGCAACTGGCCTTAACCATGGGCGTGGAACTGGTGCGCTTCGACATGTCGGAATACATGGAGCGTCATTCGGTATCGCGCCTGATCGGTGCCCCGCCGGGTTATGTGGGCTTCGACCAGGGTGGTTTGTTGACCGACGCGATTGATCAACAGCCCCATTGTGTGCTGTTGCTTGATGAAATCGAAAAAGCCCACCCGGATCTGTTCAACATCCTGTTGCAGGTGATGGATCACGGCAAACTTACCGACAACAATGGCAAGACCATCGATTTTCGCAATGTGGTGTTGATCATGACCACCAACGCAGGTGCTGCGGAACTGGCCAAAAACGCCATCGGCTTTGAGCGCGGCGCGCGCGAGGGCGACGACAAGGAAGCCATCGAGCGCATGTTTACGCCGGAGTTCCGCAACCGGCTCGATGCCATTGTGCCGTTCGCCAGCCTGTCGCCGGAAGTCATGAGCCGCGTGGTCGATAAATTCATCATGGAACTGGAAGCACAGCTTGAAGAGCGCAACGTCACCATTGAACTGACCGACGAAGCCCGCGAATGGCTGGGCAAAAAGGGCTTCGATCGACACTTCGGCGCGCGCCCCTTGGGCCGCGTGATCCAAGAACATATCAAGCGCCCGTTGTCGGAAGAACTGCTGTTCGGCAAGTTGACCGACGGCGGCTTGGTGCGCATTGCCGTCGAAGATGGCCTGTTGAGCTTCACCTACCCCGATACGCCGCCCAAACCGATCAAACGGCCCAAATCGGAGGAGGGAGCGGGCAAAAAATCCGACCAGCCAAGCAAGACGATCAAAGGCGGCTCGTCGCCCGTGCCTGTGGTGGTGAAGTAGGCGGTCTATCTAAGGCGGCCCGGCCAAAGGCGGTCTGCCTAAAGGCGGCATCCTTTGCCCAGCGGCAGAATATTGAGTTCACATTTGCCTCGTCTGAGCGTTCAAAGCTTATGGGAGGCGGGGTATTTATGCTTTTGTTTAACATGAACAAAGTAGTTTAACTCCATGTGAAACAATAAAAATACCTCTCTTGAACGAATTTTTCCCGTCCATGGCACGGCTCATGCAATGCATCAGCAGAACGGGAAACGCTTCGGTCCAAACCGGAGCCAATCGGAGGGTATATGATGACCATCGACATTTATCTGGGCCGTAAATTTAACGCCAACCACCAGCTCGCCATCATTCTGGCCCAGCACTTAGGGTTAGACGGGGCGCGCCGCGAAGCGCGCAAAAACGGTTGGAGGGGTGTGTTGCGCGCCCTTGATGAGCAACACGCCATCGTTACCGTACCGGCTTAAGACGTTAAGGCTGAGGGATCGCCTGCGGACAGGGAGCTTCGCTCATGATGCGGGTGCTGCCTGGGCCCATAAACGGCAAGGGCATGGATGTGCCGCTGGGCAGGTTGAAATCGCGTATATTGGGCGTGCCGATCTCGTTGCCGGGGCGGCGGCGCTCGACCTTGGCGACTAGGCATTGGTTGCAGGTGTTGACCAAGGTTTCGCGGCCCACTTGGGGATCGCGGATGAGCTTGATGCAGCGGTTCAGCGCCACGGCGTGGGCTTCACCCGCCATCAATGAACCGAGAATGGCCGCCAATACGGCCCATTTGATGTGATTCGTCATATCCTAGATTACCCCGCATCGCTGGTTTGGCGATAGGGGCTTTCCTTCATCAAGACTTTGCATTCGTGTTCGATGGCGCGGCGTTCGTTGGCGCAAAAGCCCGCCACCGCTTCACGCAAACCCGGATCGGTGATGAAATGGGCGGAGCGGGTGAATACCGGCAGATAACCGCGGGCGATTTTGTGCTCGCCTTGCGCGCCCGCTTCGACGCGTGTCAATCCGCGCTCGATGGCGGCCTCGATGGCTTGGTGGTAGCAGAGTTCAAAATGCAAAAACGCCACATCTTCGGCGCAGCCCCAATAGCGCCCATATAAGGTGTCGCCCCCGATCAGGTTGAGCGCGCCCGCGATGACGGCATCGTCGTGCGGGCGTTTGGCGACGACCAGCAGCACACGATCTTTTAAGCGTTCCCCCAGCAGGCGGAAAAACTCCCGGTTCAAGTAGGGCCGTCCCCATTTGCGGCTGCCGGTGTCTTGGTAAAAAGCGAACATGGCGTCCCAGTGCGCCTCGGTGATGGTCTTGCCGCTCAAGCGTTCGATGATGAGACCTTGCTCGGCGACCGCGCGGCGTTCCTTTTTGATGGCCTTGCGTTTGCGCGACGACAGTTCATCCAAAAAATCATTAAATGATCCGTATGCGTTGTTTTTCCAGTGGTATTGCAATCCTATGCGCGGCAGAAACGCGGTTTCATGTAAAACTTGAGCATCGCTGTCGCCGACGAAATTGATGTGGATGGAACTGACTTGGGCACGCTCGGCTAGGCCCGCCAGCGTGCCGGCCAGTTGGCGTTTAAGCTCC
>JANLGW010000010.1 GCA_024653965.1 Rhodospirillales bacterium | reverse complement strand
TGCGGGGCGCTGGTCCATCATATGGGTAAGGAACAAGCGGCAATCGAACAGGCTAAGGCCAATATCGAAGCCATTGAAAAACTCAAACCCAGCGTGATCACCATTACCGCATCGGGTTGTGGATCGGTGGTGAAGGATTACGGCCATATGCTTAAAGACGACGCTGTATGGGCGGCGCGCGCAGCGAAGATTTCCGCCCTTACCCGCGATATCAGTGAAGTGGTGGCGGAGCTGGGGCTTTCGGGAATTTTGGATTTTGCCAAACCCCGCGTGGCTTACCATGCGCCGTGTTCGTTGCAGCATGGACAGAAAATCGGCGGTGTGCCTGCGGCGTTGCTGGCTGAGGCGGGCTTTGCCGTGAGCCATCCTAAGGATGCGCATTTGTGCTGTGGTTCGGCGGGCACCTACAACATCATGCAACCCGAATTGGCCGAACCGCTGGGGCGGATGAAGGCCAACAATTTAAGTGCGCTGGGCGCAGACGTGATCGCTACCGGGAACATTGGGTGTCTTATTCAGATTGGCAACTTTGCGGGCAAACCGGTGGTGCATACGGTCGAATTGCTGGATTGGGCCACGGGTGGCCCTTCGCCACTGACGGATCATTAGGCAGTAAATTTTTTTCCAGGCTTCGAGTTTTTTCTTTGGATACTGTTATTACGCTGGGTGTGCATCTGGCCAACAGCGCTGGTCAATCGTCGGCCAAGCCACCGTCCTGTAGCCTCAATCCGGACAATCAAGCTGGACTTGATATGAGAAGTCAGCGCCAGGCGAGGGTGGGACTGTCCACTTTGTACAGACAAGTTCAATCTGAGTATAGCGCTGATTATGGCGTTTGTGGTGGCGGATTTTGGAGCATTGATGAGGAACTTATATGTTCCGTCGCAATGTAGAATTTCATTCTTTCGCGGTAACCGAGCGGGCGGTGTTTTTATCGTGAATGCCTTGGTAAATCATGTCGTAGGAAAACGACGTGATGTCTTTGGCTTTATCCACCACGGAAGATAGAGCGTAGCCATCAAGGTAATCAAATCCCGCGCATACCGCCGACGTATAGAGACTGATGCTGTGAATGCCATGCGCATAGGTCCTGAGTTGGGTTTGGTGGGCGTGGTCGATAAACTGTTCCAAGGTTTTGAGCATGGCCTTTTCCGTTTTGTTGGGGGAATAGAGATCCACCCCAACGGCGTGCAGGCCGACCGAACGATACGATTCGAACGCGCCGTGTGTCGGTGGGAAGCGCGCCATGATCGCACGGCAGTGCGGTTTCAGGGCGGCGGTGAATTCCAACATACGGCTTTGCGGGATATGGTCGGGTACGCCGACCAGTTCATAGACGATGCGGTTGGTGTGATTTTCAAAGAGTTCCCGTGCCCGGGTCAGATACTGTTGGCGGCGATGGCTCGCCAGGGTTTCAAAGTGAACCGGCAAAGCCAACAGCGAACGCAAATTGCTGTGGATCAGGGTTTCGAGTTCATTGTTTACGGCCTCTTGGGTCAGGCTGTCGAGTTCGAAGATATTGTCGATCGACGGGTGCGCGCCAAGCATTTCGTATCCTGAAAAATATCCGCCGTGGCCATTGGGTTTGATGGGGATGCAGATGTAGGTGGAAATGACTCGGGTGCGAACGGCTAACATGGGCCGATAGATAAACTTTACGTCCGCAAACAGTTGGCCGGCGCTATTTTCCTGGGCTTGGTTATAGAGAAATTGTCGGTGCGTATCTTCCGTGCTCAACATGGTGCGAATGACGTCGTCCTTGCTAGGCGTGTCTTGGAGTTTGACCTGCTTCGGCCATGATACTTGTACGTCCTGTACGGTAATCAGGCTTGGCTCGTTTGTGCCGGCGATGGCCATGCGCATGTCTTGAGCGATCACCTGCATTTTCAATTGCGCCATGCTGAGATCGATATCGGAAAGAATAAAAAAATAGGTGACGTCGTCTTTTTGAAAATAGACGTCGGCGGTGATCATGCTTTCTTCGAGAATATTATGGAGGCGCGAGTGGACTTTTTTTGTCGACTTTTCCCACTTGCTGCTGAGCGCGCTGCGCAGCCCGGTCAGGTTGAAGGTAAATATCCGGTCGCGGGGCCGTTTGTTTTGCGGATGCAGCATGTCGCCGATGCGCGCTTCGAATGTCACGCGTGCGACGCTATCGTGTGCCTCTTGCGGAGAAGTCGGCATATCCAATATGGGATGCTCAGGCGAGGAGAGCTTTGCTTTTATCCCGAGGCTTTCAAGTACGCTATCTGAATTGACTTCTTGCTCTTTGGCCATGATGCCTTAACTCCGCAATTCATTCTTGTAGGCGTTAAGCGTTCATCACTTCAGCTACGGCCTCCAATAGCTGCCCCTCGGTAAATGGCTTGGCCAGCAGTTTCGATGCCCCAAAGCGTTCCGAAAGTTTAAGGAAGTCAAGATTGCGCGTTCGTCCGCCACCGGAAATCGCGATGATCCTTAGGTTGGGAAACTCTTGTTTTAGGTCGATGATGGTCTCGACGCCTTCTTTTTCCGGCATGATGATGTCGGTGATGATCAAGTCAAAAGGCGTCGCTTGTTGTTTTTCGACGCCAATGCGACCGTTTTCGGCCTCGTCCACCTCGAATCCCGCACTTTCCAAAATTTCGCGAATGGTAAAGCGCGCAAGCTCTTCGTCGTCGATGACTAAAATGCGTGACATTGTTTTGTTCCCTCTTATTGAGCCTCAATCCTAATACAATTTATGCGATTATTAAAGTGGTCCGTCGCTGTTAAGGCATTGTTTTATTCATTGATGTTTGCGCAGCATCATGCGCAATGCTTCCATGGACGCGGCCATTTCATCTTCGGGCGAGGCCATGTCCAGTGGCGGCGCAATGACGGTGGAACTGATATAGGTGTACCCTGCGCTCGATGCGGAAATGCAGATGTCCATGTCGCGTAGATTGTGGGCGTGGCAGCGCACCTGGGCTTGCTGGCAGGCTTGAGCGAATGTCCTGAGTTCCACTTCAATTTCGGCGTCGGTGCGATCATCGTAGTGAAAGTCTAGCCCTACGGACATGACGCTGTTTGCTGGAAAGGCCGCAAAGTTGGTAAAGCCATGTTTGACGCGCAGCATTACGCCGCTGCTGTAGGGGATCAAGTCTTCGATTGCCTGTGTCAAAGCCGCGCCATCAACGTCGGCAGGCACTTTGGAAATTTCAAAATAAACATTGTCCATCACCGCCCAAATGCCTTCGTTGCAGGCGTCGAAATAGGCCGCGCGGTGAATCGGGTCGGTTATGGTGCTGTAATGAACGGGGATCATGATGTTGGTGAACATATAGCGGTCGAGAAAATCCTTCGCTTGTGTTACGGCCTTGTGCAGGGCTGATCGGTCCAGGGCAAACACATGGCGGGTCTTGGCGAAAAAAGTATCCAGGGCTTCTTCCGGCACCCGGCTGCCGTCGCCGACGTTCCATACGACTTCGCAAACATAACAAAATATTTCACCGGCCTCGACATCCCAAAGCGGCAGATAGCTGAATTCGGCATCCGTCAATACCAAGTCATGGGTGGACGGTGTGACGGCGGGCGCGGGCAAGGTGGTTGCGGCGCTGTCTGGTTGCGCCAGGGGTTGAAAATCCAGACCGTTATCATGAATGTTGACGGCGGCCCACAGTCGAACCTGCTCGGGCGTGGCGTTTAAAACTTCACACGCGGCGTTAAAAATTTCAACATCGTGAACACCCGGTTCGATGACCAATAGGCTGGTGGCGTCATAACACATGCAGGCCGCTTCCGTACCTAAGCGTTCTTCCATGGCCGCACAAACGGTTTCATCGATGGTCGGCATGCCGGCGACGTGGATCAGCCGCAAAGCGCTTAAATCAGCGCCCGCTTCGATGGCGCTGTGCACCATTCGCCACCAATGGCCCGGGCTGCCCTTCGTTCCGCCTGCAGGAAAATATGTGCTCATGCGTTATCCTTTTTCTGCGGCTTAATAGATTTTGACACCGCAGGTTGATCTTGAATCAACGGCAGGTAAATGTCTACGCGCGTTCCTTTTCCTGGGGCGCTGGAAATTTCCACAATGCCATCGTGTTCGGTGATGATGCCGTGAACCATCGATAAGCCCAGTCCCGTTCCTTTGCCGGGTTCTTTGGTGGTGAAGAAAGGATCGAAAACCCGGGCGATTATATTTTCGGGAATACCCATACCGTCGTCAATGACACTGATTTTGGCGTAATCGCCGTTGATCAGGTCGGGGTGCGTCATCAAATATCCGATGGGCAGGGTGCGCCGCTCCAGGCGGATTTCGATATTGCCCGTGCGACCTTCCATGGCGTCGCCGGCGTTGGCGACAACGTTGATCAAGGCAGAAGTGATCTGACCGGCGTCAACATGGACTAACCCCGGAAACGCCTGCAGGGTTTTGGTAATTTTGATGGTGCTCAGTGTTATCGGTTCAATCAGCCCCAGCGCTTCGTTGATGACGTCGTGAATATCTAGATTTTCTTTAATGGCGTCGCCCTGGCGCGAAAATTTCAAAATGTTTTGCACTAGGCCGCTCATGCGGTTGGCCGCTTGCAGAACCATGGACAGCATTTTTTCGTCTTTGCTTTCCGGCTCTAAGTGACGTTTGACCATGTTGGTCAAATTTAAGATCGGCAACAGCATGTTGTTGAGGTCGTGGGCAAGCCCGCCCGCCATATTGCCCAAGCTTTCCATGTTCTGGGCTTGGCGACGTTGGCGATCGGCTTCCCTGCGGTCGCTGATGTCGCGGATGACGGCGGAACAAATTTCCCCGGTCGCACCGGACATGGACGATAGCGTCAGTTCAATGGGAAGCTCCATTCCGTCTCTGCGTTGTGCGACCAGTTCATAGGTCTGGCTATAATTTTCTTGATGTCCGGCATTCACGAAGGCTTTAAATCCACGATTGTGGCCTTCGCGGAAACGTTCGGGAACGATGGTTTCGCTAATCAGCGATCCGATGGCCTTATCTTTGGGGATTTTAAACATCGCTTCGGCGGCTGGATTGAACTGGACGATACGGCCCCCTGCATCCGCCGAGATGATTGCGTCATAGGCTTTTTCAATCAGTTCGCGCGCGCGCGCTTCGCTGGCTTGGCGGGATTGTTCGGCTTGGATACGGTCCCGTTCCGTGCGTAACGCCAATATCCCATAGGATAGATCCCCGGATAATTCACGCAGCAGGGTAAGTTCTTGGGCATCAAAGATGTTCGTTTTCCCACCGGCAATGAAAAGTGCGCCCAAAACATTGCCGCGATCGTGCAGGGGAAGCACACACAAGGATTGAATGCCTTGGGCGACAAGGGCTTTACAAGATTTGATGCCGTGTTCGTCACAGATATCTTGAAATACGCTCGGGCTGATTTGGTCGAAGTCTGCGGGTTCGTTGAAATTCTCCAGTATCATGTCGATGGTGTTTTGAGTGCCGCCAAAACTCGATACCGGTACGAAGCCCCGCGATTGTTGATCGTGGTGCCGAATAAAGGCTACCCATACCAAA
The DNA here is from genome assembly GCA_024653965.1 of Rhodospirillales bacterium. Taxonomy (GTDB): domain Bacteria; phylum Pseudomonadota; class Alphaproteobacteria; order Rhodospirillales; family Magnetovibrionaceae; genus JANLGW01. The sequence continues at coordinate 9,255 of JANLGW010000010.1, read as the reverse complement.
CGCATATCGGTTTCTTCAACGATCGTGCGGCAGATGTCGCCCAGCAATTGTTCTTCGTTACTGGAATGTACCAAAGCCTCGTTGCATTTGGAAAGGGCGCGCAGGGCGCGGTTGGTGCGGGTCAATTCTATTTCAAAGCGCCGCGCATCCGTGATGTCGGTTCCCGAAGAAAGGATATGGAGGATATTGCCCTTGTCATCGTGCAAATAGGCGTTGTTCCAGGCAATCAGGCGGCGTTGTCCGGTGCGGGTGATGACCTCGTTTTCGTAGTATTTGGCGCCCTCAAGTTTGCCGGCGAAGATTTGATTAGCCACCTGGCGAACATCGGCATGATGTTCTTGGGGGATGGCTAAATCAAACCAATTTTTGCCGAGCATATCTGCTTCTTCGTATCCCAACAAATCGCAAGCAAATCGGTTGACGAGCACGATGGTGCCGTTTGCGGTCAAAACTAAGATTAGGGTTCCAGCAATGTCTAGATACTGGCGGAAGCGGTCACGCTGCTGGGCAATCATTTGGCGCGCATTGACCTGTTCGCGGATATCTTCGACAACGCCGATAATGTTTACAAACTTACTCGCTTCATCGCGTACGATGGATGACGTTACCCGTACCCAGGATATTCCGCCATCTTTGCGGATATAGCGTTTTTCACGGGTGACGGATGGGGTAAAATTTTCTTTGAGTTCTTGGATGTAAACGCGTTCTTGCTCCACATCATCGGGGTGGGTGATGTCTAAGGCGGATATGGTCAGCAGTTCATCGGCGTCATAACCCGTGATCGTGCATAGGCGGTTATTGACTCGGATAAAATTGGAGTTTTCATCCAGCAAAGTTATACCGATGGCGGCTTGCTCGAAGCCGGCGCGAAACTGCGCTTCGCTGGCCATGAACGCGTGTTCGGCGGCGCGCTGTTCGGTGACATCGATGGCAATGGCGCCTATGGCTTCGATCTTTCCATTGGCGGAAAAGATCGGAAATTTTTTGGTGATGTAGTTGCGCGAAATCCCGCGCACTTCGATGACTTCATCAATATCGATTGGGCTTTTGTTTTCCAGCACGCGCTGGTCTTGTTGACGAAAGCGTTCGAACGTTTCGGGATCGATGTTTTGTTTTTCGGGCTGATGCAGGACATCGTCCAAACTCAACCCAAACAAATCGCAATAGGCCTTGTTGGCGAAGATCATGTTGCCGGCGATATCGCGCACGAACATCACCGGCTGGGCGTTGTCCATGATGCCTTGAAACAGCGCGTCATTGGCTTGAGTGCTGCGGATAATCGGGGTGGTCAGGCGAACATAGATCGCCAAACCGGCCATGATCAAAATGAACGCCAACACACTACCGTAGGTCGCTGCTTCAATATACGGGGCCTGGATGTCGTGCATATCCATTTTTAAGACGATGCCGATATCCAACTGGTCGACATAACCGTAGGCTGCCAAGACCTCCACGCTACGATAATCCGGGCCGATGACCGTGCCGGTTCTACCCGCGAGCGCTAGACGCATCGGTTCCGCTAGGCTGGACGCGATTGGAATCACGCCCAGGCTTTTTTGATCCCAGAAGTGTTGGCGCAGTAAAAAATGAATTTTTTCATCGGCGATCTCGGCGATCGTGTATTCCCCGATGCCTAAGCGGCGGCGATTAATCTGAAGGACGTCGTCAATCATCAACTGGCGCATAACGGCGTCGGATTGGTTCGATTGTTTTTGTTTTAGCGTCGTGAATTGATTGATCATGGCAACTTGGCTGGTGATGGATTCCAGTAGCGTGACGCGCAACTGCCCCAATGACGCGTTATAGTGCAGGTATAATCCGCCGAATACTGAAAGCGCCGTGACCAGCACCATCACGTAGGCCAACATAACCATGTGCAGTTTCAAGCGGACTTCGGATGGACTGCTTTGGGAAAATAGGTCTTTTGCGGTTTTGCTTCCCGTACGCGAGGAAATGGCAAACCATATCCATACGGAAAGGATAGCTGCGGCCATCAATCCGACGGCAACGAACATCAGATCCGAAAAGCGCCACGTGTGTTTAGAATCTTGAAACCAAACTCGGTATTGTTCGGCAAATTCAGAGGTTTGAATATACGCCTGGGTTGTATCGTCCAACTTTTTCAGTAGGGCCGGATTTCCCTTAACGACGCCGATGGCGCGTTTGATGCTGGTGATGGGTGGGCCTACGGGCAGAATCTCTATTTCCATTTTCAAATTATGTAAGGTGCGAAAAAGGACCGGCTCCGGCATCGCGATAAGATCAATTTGATTTTTGATCAGGGCGTTTACGGCTTCCTCTGCCGTATTGAATTGTTTGACGTTGCTGTATTTCCCCTCGGCCAGATGATTGATTGCGGCATTGGTGACGGTGGTGCCGATGGCGGCATCTTTGGGGATGAGTGAGGAAAAGAGGCTGTAATCATCGTGTCGCGTAAAAAATGAAATGTCGAACGTTTCGATCGGGGTGGTAAAATCGAGAAAGACTTTGCGCTCCTCGGTGATGCCCATGTTGGGCACCAGCGCTACGGAGCGATCTTGTAGCGCTGCAGTGACCTCCTCCCAGTTGTCGAATACGCGGTATTGAACTTCAATGCCTGCGCGCTGGGCGATGGTATTCATGACGTCGATGGCTAAACCGCCGGGTTTTCCGTCTGGGGTGATGGTGTAATAGGGCGGGAAGCTTTTGGGAATGGCGGCGATGTAGGGGCCATTGGCGTGCAGGTCTTCGTTTGGGCTGTTTTGTTGGGCATCCGCCGCGACTGCGGCAAACGCCAAGGTCCCCGCGAGCATCAGTGCGGCAATCCCATAAACGATGCGGCTCAACCTGTGCGCGGCCATCGATTTCCCTCGGTCAGAATGGGATGTTTTGTATTTATATCCCCAGGACACGTATAAGTGTATCATGTTGCAAACAAAGGCACAGTGAGTAAATTAACCCGTTGTTTGGGTGGCGAGCATGACCCGCGACGATCCTTTAAAAACCTGGAAGAAAGATCCGCATTACCGCCTGCTTCAGGCGGAAATTATGGCCCTGGATCGTCGCTTAGAGCACGAAAGCGAATTGGGCCAAGTGGTGCGCTCGATTTGGGATGAGGAAAGACCATCTTCTGACCCGTCTTTTGACCAGACTGTCGAGCAACGCGATCAGCAGCATATGGCGTTTTACCGCAAGGTCTTGGCGCAAATGCTGCTGGGAAAGTTTGAGCGTATCGTCACGCCGGATCCGTTGAACGAAACCGATAGCCTGGGCGCCAGCCTAGCGCAAATGAACATCTTTTTGGATCGCAAATTCGCCGAAGTTCGCGCGGTTTCCGAATTGGCCCGCGACATCGGCAGCGGTTTGTTCATCGGCGACGTGATGAACCATATCTTTGAAACCTTTCACATCATCATCCCCTTTGATCAGGTCAGCCTAGCCTTGGTCGAACACGACGAAGATGGGCGTCAATGGGTAAAGTCGAACTGGTCGCGTGCAATGCTCCCGGATGCTTCGTCTACGAAGGTGCTGATGCGTGCTTTCCCGTCGGATTATTCCCAGCTTTTAGAAAGTTCCAGCCTGTACGGCGTCGCCAAGGACGCGGTGCCGCGAATCATCGACGATCTGCAAGCCTATGGTGAAAGCCACCCTCAGTCCGAAGCGACGCAGTTGGCGCTTAAAGATGGTTTTCTATCCAACCTGACGTGCCCCCTGATCGGTCAGGATGGCGTATTTGGGTTTATCTTTTTCGCTTCCCGCAAGGTTGGAACGTACCGCGAAGAACACGCTGGGTTGTTTTCGGCCATCGCCCATCCGCTCACCCGAACCTTGGAAAAGTGCTACCTGTACGAAGATCTGACGATCCGTAACCAATTCATCCGCACGGTCTTTGGCCGTTATATTTCCGACGATATCGCCGAGGCATTATTGGAAAATCCGAGCGCGCTGAAAATGGGCGGGCGCATGTGCACGGTCACGATTTTGATGAGCGATCTTCGCGGTTTCACGAAAATGTCCGAGCACATGAAACCCGAGCACGTGGTCACGATCTTGAATACCTGCTTTAACGACATGGTGCGCGTTATTCACAATCATAACGGAACCATCGACAATATCATCGGTGACGCCATCATGGTGCTGTTCGGCGCGCCGATCTCTCGCAATGATGATGCATTGCGCGCCGTGCGCTGTGCGCTTGACATGCAGGCCGCCATGGATGGGGTCAATCACAAAAATGCGCGTATGGGACTGCCCAGCCTTGCCATGGGCATCGGCATCAATACCGGCGATGTGGTCGCGGGCAATATCGGTTCGGTGGCTCATGCCAAATACAGTGTTATCGGCGCGCCGGTGAATTTGGCGGCGCGTTTGGAATCCAAAGCGCTGGCGGGCGAAGTGTTGGTTTCGTCTGCGACTTATGAACTCGTCAAGGACGCGGTTAGCGTTTTGGACGAACGGGAAATCGAAGTGAAGGGCTTTTCCAAGCCAGTTCAATCGTATGCCGTCGGCCTCCCTAAACGGTCAGGCCGTTAAAGGCAATACGGGCGCTAATCATTGTTATCGCGGTTGTTGCGCCACCAATCGGGGTTGGGCGTGGGGAAGAAACCGCCTCCTGAGGGGGCGGTGGATCGTGATGATCCAGATGAACCCGATGAACCGAAGGCATTCTTCGCCGGTTCCCACCGATCAGTGTAATGGCAATTGCCGCAACGGCCTGAAGATTCCCGGTGGCGTTGATCGTTGGGCGCATCTTTGGCATGACAGGTCGCGCACTGGCGCAGTTCGGCACGCGGCAACAGGTCGTGTTTGAAGAACGCCGGTTTCCACTTGTCGGTCTTGTGGCACTGGCCGCATTTTTCCGATGCCCGTTCGTGGATTTTATCGACGGGCTTTTTATGACAGGTGAAGCACTGTTCCAATTCCATAGGCGGCAATAGATCGTGTTTGAAGAATGCCGGTTTCCATTTATCGGTTTTATGGCACTGACCGCACTTTTCCGATGCCCGTTCGTGAATTTTGTCGACGGGCTTTTTGTGGCAGGTGAAACATTGCTCCAGATCCATAGGCGGCAACAGATCGTGTCTAAAGGTCGCGGGTTTCCACTTGTCGGTCTTATGGCACTGGCCGCATTTTTCTGATGCCCGTTCGTGGATTTTATCGACGGGCTTTTTGTGGCAGGTGAAACATTGCTCCAAATCCATAGGCGGCAATAGGTCATGCTTGAAGGTCGCGGGTTCCCACTTGTCGGTCCTATGACATTGGCCGCATTTTTCCGATGCTTTTTCGTGAATCTTGTCGGTGGGCTTCTTGTGACAGGAAAAACACTTCGCCAACTCCATGAGGGGGAGTTGATCGTGTTTAAAGGTGGAAGGTTTCCATTTTTCCTGGTTATGGCATTGGGTGCATTTGTCCGACGCCATTTCGTGGGCTTTGTCGACGGGCTTCTTGTGGCAGCTGACACACTGGTCGCGGGTCGTAGGTTCCAACAGCGCGTGCGAGAAGGTCTGTTGCATGCGGAAGGGGATGACGCCCGTATGGTCGCTATGGCACTGGATGCATTCTTGCTCGATCAGCTTTTGGTGGAACGGCACCGGTGATTTGCTGGCGGGTTTGGTGATCGGTTTTCCCGTGGTGGTGAGGATGCCGATGTCTTTGACCTTGTGGCAGGTTGCGCATTTATGCGATTGCGCGCCGATTACCGGGGTGTGGCAGGCGAAGCAGTCGGTTTGCAGCTCGCTGTGACCGGGGATCAGTCTTCCCGGACTGATCATCAGGTGCGGGTAGGCGAACGCCAGCGCGGCGAGCACGGCCAAGTTGGCCCACATGACAATTTTGACGAACCGGTTCATCGCCATTCCCAAAACAGAAAGATACTGATGATGTGGCCCAGCGTTAGCACCGCGAACGCCAGTGAAATGGGGAAATGCACCACGCGCCACTTGGCCATCAGGTCATAGGTGACGGAGTCCCAAAAGACCTCTTTTTCGATATCTTCCGCCGACATGCCGCTGAGGCGGTATTTTTCTTCCAGTTCCAACAGATGTTGGCGCGAACGGTGCAGCAGGCGTTGCCCCACCAAGCCGCTCAACACGTTGACGATCAATCCGATCATGGCCAGCCAGGGTAAAATGGTATTTAAGTGAATGCCCGCATGGACCAGCACCAGCAGCGCGCCTATCCAGGTCAGTGTTTCATGCAGGCTCAAGAGCGTCTTGGGATTTCCCACGGTAATGATTTTGCGTTTGCGCAGTGAATAGAGCAGCGATAGCAAAATCAGCAACGTGCCGGGGATGCCTAAATAACGCCCCACCCACACCAAATGAAAAAAGTGCAGAACTTGATCGCTCAAGACCGCGACTAAGATCAGGATGGTGAATTGGCCGAAGAACGGAATGACCTCTTGGCGCAACAGGGATTTTTCCATCACGCCTCCACCGTCAGGTTATTTTTTGGGCGCGACACGCACATCAGGCAGGTGCCCGGCTCGGCATCGAAATCCGGGGCCTGAATGTAGGCCACCTCACCGCTTTTGATCCGCGTCTGACATGAACCGCAGCCGCCTGCACGACAGCCACTATCCACGGCGATGCCGTGGCGTTCTGCAAAATCCAATAATGTGTCATCGCGGCCATCCCATGCCAGGGTCTTGCCGGATTTGGCAAATGTTACGCTGATCTGGGGCTGGGGCGACGGGCTTAGATCGGCGACAGGCGCCGCTTTGCGCGAGGCGCGGGTGATCGATGCCGGGCCGAAGGATTCATAGCGGATATGCTGGTCTGGTACGCCCCATTCTTCAAGCGCGGGTACTAGGTTTTCCATCATCGGGCGCGGGCCGCAGATGTAAAAATCGTGAATCTGGAACGACAGGGTTTGGCGCAGCAGCGCCACGTCGACGCGGCCCTTGTGCTGATAGTCCGTGCCGAGCTTGTCTTCGGGGCGCGGGTCGCTGTAACAAACGTGCAGGCGGAAGTTGGAATGCACGCTGGCCAGCACCTCAAAATGCGCTTTCATGGCGTGATCGAAGCTGTTGCGTACGCCGTAGAACAGCCACACCTCGCGGTGACTTGCGGTTTTGATGATGGCATTGAGCATCGACAACATGGGTGTGATGCCGATACCGCCTGCGATCAATACCACCGGACTGTCGCCCGGTTCCAAGAAGAAGTGGCCGCTGGGCGCTTTGACCGTCAGCATGTTGCCAATGTGGACGTTGTCGTGAAAATAGTTCGACGATAGGCCCGGCGGCACGTCGGGCTTGCCTGGCGGGGGCAGGGTGCGTTTGATCGAAACGCGGTAATACGGATTTCCCGGCGCGTCGGATAGGGAATAACAGCGCACGATGTCTTTGGGGCCACCGCTGGCCAAGTCGCGAACGGTGAGTTGGAAAGTCAGGAATTGGCCGGGTTTGTAATCGGGCAGGGGGCTACCGTCGGTGGCTTCCAGATAGAACGAACACACCAACTTGGCCGGGTCTTCGAACACCTTGCGCACGACCTTGAAGGTGCGCAGGCCTTTCCATAGCGGGGCGTGGCCGGTCAGGGCATCGGGCAGTATTCTTCTGATGTCTTGCAGCACGGGTTCGGCAGCAGGCTCGGCATCGAGTCCGGCCATGCGTTTTTGCAAGAAGCGGTAGCTGCGGATATGGTGAAACATTGCCACCAGGGAGAACAGGGCGATCTGAAGGCAAATCCCCAGCACGATGTAATAAAACAATTGCAGCGTGGTCATACACGGTTCCGCAACAAAAAAGGCGCACACTCACGCCGCCTTTGAGGTTCCCCTTTTCCCTTGAAACACCTTAATCGTTCGGGGCTGATCTGTTAAGGGGATTAATTTTCAAATCTGAACGGCGCGGCGCGGCGGACATTTTCTTCAATTAAAACGGGGCGGTTGAGCGGCGGATAGGCTCGGCGCACACAATCGAAGCGGGTACACAGTTGGCAGCTGATGCCGGTGGGGGTCTGGTTGGCCGGGTTGGTGGCGTCCAGTTTGTCGCTGTAAACCAAGTGTTTGGCGTCGCGGATGTCGCAGCCCACCGCTACGGCGTGCCACGGCGATGGGTTATCGGTGGTGCTGCCGCCCGGATTGACCGTGCAGGCGATGGTAAAAAACGTGGTGTCGTCGGGCATGCGGATAATTTGGCTCAATACCTGACCCGGCGTGGAAAAGGCATCGTGCACCACCCAACGCGGACAGGTGCCGCCGAAGCGCGCGAATTGGAAACCGCCGCCGCTTAAGCGTTTGGAGATGTTGCCTGCGTTGTCGACGCGCAGGAAAAAGAACGACACGCCACGCGCGCCGGAGCGTTGCAAGGTGGTGAGGCGGTGGCAAACCTGTTCAAAGCTGGCCCCGAAGCGCCGCCGCAACAGTTCGATGTCGTAGCGCGTTTCCTGGGCGGATTCGAGGAACGGGCCATAGGGCATCATTAATGCGCCCGCCAGATAATTGGCCAGCACATAGCGCAACAGGCCGCGTGCTTCGTTCGACGACAGTTCCGCTTCGCCAACGATGTGATCGAGAAGCCCGCCATGCACCAACAGAGCGTATTGCACCGCCAACTGGAAGGTGCGGCCCTCTGGTAAATTTGCTTCGGACAGCAAAATACGGCGGCGGTGATGGTCATATTGGCGCATCACGTCGCCCATGAAAGAAACCGGCATGACCTTGGTTTCCAGCCCGTGGTGGTTTTTTAGCTGCGCGGCCAAGCCTCGGCACACCTCGCCTTTTTCCAGTTCCCCGGCATCCCATAGGTCTTCGGCGACTGTTTCCAAGTCGGCGAAATGATTGGCGCGTTGTTGCAGGAAGTCGCGCACTTCGTCGACGGGCGAAATATGCCGTCCGGCGGCGGACGTGGTTTCCCGATCGCCGCTTTCGTCCGCGCGGTGCTGGGCGTTTTCCCACATCTGGCGATAGACCTGATAGAGCTTGATGATGGCTTGTGCCGCATGGGGCGCGCAGGCGGATAATTCCTGAATTTCAGCGTTACCGATGCCCGCCCCTTCAAACAGGGGGTCGGCAAAAATTTCGTTCAGTTCGACGGCAAAGCGCGCCTCATCGTCTTCGGCAAATTCTTTGAGATCGACCTCGAACGCTTGGCCCAGGCGGAACAATAGCGACACCGTCACGGGGCGTTGGTTGTGTTCGATCAGGTTCAGATAGCTGGGCGAAATGCCAATTGCCGCCGCCATATCGGTTTGGCTGAGGTTCTTGTTTTGGCGAAATCGGCGGATTTTGTGGCCGATGATTGCTTTGCGTTCGAGTTTGTTCATCTGACTT
>JANLGW010000007.1 GCA_024653965.1 Rhodospirillales bacterium | reverse complement strand
CCCGCGCCTTGGCCGAGCCGATCATCGCCGAAGTGAAGGAAATTGTTGGGTTTTTGAAACCGTAAGTTAAGGCTTAAGCCACCAGCGGTTTGATTTTGTCGAGCTGTTCGCGCGCGGCTTGGTGCGCTTCCCAGACTTCCCATGCCGTGCGTGCATTGAGCCAAAACCCCACGCTTTGCCCCGTATATTTGGCCAAGCGTAATGCCATTTCAGCAGAAATATTGCGCTTTCCATTCACGATTTGATTGATGGTGCGCCGAGACACGCCCAGCGCGAGGGCGAGCTGATCTTGTGTTAAACCCGCTTCGTCCAATAGGTCTTCCTTGAGGAAGGCGCCCGGATGCGTTGGCTGGCGGGTGAGATAAATTTCAAATTGATCCATGGCTCAATGATAATCCTCGAACATAACTTCCGACGGCCCCTGGTCGGCCCACTCGAAGGTGATGCGGTACTGGTCGTTCACCCGAACGGAATAACGGGGTGGATGATGACCTTTAAGTTTTTCAAAGCGTAGGCCCGGCGGGATACGCAAATCCTTTAATTCTTTGGCCATATGCAAACGATCCAGCCGATTCTTCGCTCTTTCGATGGTATTATTTGGGTATCGTCTATTGGCGCCGGTCTTAAACAGGACCTCCGTGTCCTTATCCTTAAAACTGATGATCATGGATCAAAACTTTCAATCACGGAGGTTGCGCACGATCATCAATGTTTTGTGTTTTTACCCCGTGGTTGTGATCGAAGTGTAACCAACATGGTTACATCCGTCAATCGCCTTGATTCCCAAGCGCAGAACTCCCATATTTCGCTCAACACGCAATCAGATGTGAGAAAAACGGCCATGTTCATTCAAACCGAAGCCACGCCGAATCCGGCGACGTTGAAATTTTTACCGGGCACCACCGTGATGGGCCATGCCGGGACTGCTAATTTTGTCGATGCCGCTGCGGCCGGCGAATCGCCGCTGGCCTTGCGCCTGTTCGGCATCAGCGGTGTGGACGGCGTGTTTCTAGGCTCCGACTTCGTTACCGTCACCAAGGGCGATGAGGCGGGCTGGGACGTCGTCAAACCGCGTGTGTTGGCCGCCATCATGGATCACTTCACGCAAGGCGAAAAAGTGATGAACAGCGCCGTGGCGGACGAGTCCGGCGAAGGCGACAGCGATACCGTCAAACAAATCAAAGAGTTGATTGAAACCCGCGTGCGTCCGGCGGTGGCTCAGGATGGCGGCGATATCGTGTTTCGCTCGTTCGAAGACGGCGTCGTCTACCTGCACATGCAGGGCTCGTGCGCGGGCTGTCCCAGCTCCACGGCGACGCTGAAAAACGGCATTGAAAACATGCTGCGTCACTACGTGCCCGAGGTCCAAGAGGTCCGCGCGGTCAATTGACTGTTCGTTACGCAACCGTAGCGAATCGGCCAAAAAAGTCTTTTTACGAGCCCGCCCCCAACCGTTCCGAGTGGGGGCGGGCTAATTTTCTACAATGACTTCATGATGTTAGGGATTGTGGAAAATACGGGGTAGAAATACGGGGAAAAATCCCATAGAAGCATCGCAACGTTCCGCCCCGGATCGTCAGAAGACGTTTCGGGTTTGCGCTAGGGTGGCGCAAAAATTTAAAGGAACACGTATCGGTCGGTTGGACGTCTTTGGAAAAGAGACGCCAAACGGAGGGGAAGGGACCAAGGGTCTAGGCTTCGGCTTAAAACTCAGCAGTCCCCCGGCCTGACAACAACGACAGATCGAACGAAAGAAAAATGAAAACATTTCATTGGGCATCGTTAGGTGTCACCAGCTCCATGGTGGCCGTGCTGGTCAGCGCTGCGGTAATCATGCCGCGGCCTGAGGGCACCGCCGTGGCGCGGGCGAACTTTGTATCGATATCCCTTGAATCGGTACCCTTTGTGGACCACGCTAGCCATAGGGTTGCGCAGGTGGGCCGCTCGTTTAACGCGGGTCAAGCATCCGGCACGGTAACCGTGGCCTCGGGCTCCGCCGATGCGGAAACGAAGCGGCGCTTTAAGGCGGTCGGCTATGATCTAGACGCCGTGCTTAAGGGTCAAGACGACGTGCCGCGGGTTATCCTCGCCAGCTTGCCTGGCGACTTGTCGAATATTCGTGAAACGGATGTGCGCAAGGCGATGTTTTTCAAAACCATGTTGCCGCTGGTGCTGCAAGTAAACGAGCAGATTTTGGAAGATCGGCAACGGCTGCGCGAGATCAACGCCGCCAAGCGCGCGGGCCAATCGCTTGAAGCGGTGGATCGCTTGTGGCTGGCCGTGATGGCCGAACGTTATGGCACGGACCGTGGCGATGTGGACGCGTTGCTCAAGCGTCACGATGTGGTGCCGCCGTCCTTGGCTTTGGCGCAGGCCGCCACGGAAAGCGCTTGGGGAACATCGCGTTTCGTCAAAGAAGGCAACGCCATTTTCGGCCAGTATACTTCCGCCGACGACCCCGATAGTTTGGTGCCGAGCGCGCGTTCGGATGGCAAAACGCATCGCATCAAGGCATTCGACAGCTTGTACGATTCGGTCGCTTCCTACATTACCAATTTGAACAATCATGATGCGTACCAAGAGTTTCGCGCCATGCGCGCCGAAATGCGCGCCCGGGGTCAGGTCTTGGACGGCAAGCGTTTGGCCACCGCGCTGCATCGCTATTCCGAACGTGGCATGGATTATGTGTCCGATTTGCATGTGATCATGGATGGCAATAATTTGCCGATGTTGGATCGCGCGCGTCTGAGCCGCTCGGGTTACCGCGTGCCGGTTATTTAGGCGGCGGTTGCATTTATCGTTAAAAAGGCCCGCCATCGGCGGGCCTTTTTGTGGCGACGGTTCAGTTCAAAATTAGACCCAAACTCTTTTGCGTTTTTTTGGATAACCCCATAGCGACAATGCGGTGCGATTCGGCTAAATAATCCTTCAACGCACCATCGCTCAAGCCCGGCTCGGCGTAGTGCTGTATCCATTTCATGCCCCGCGAGGCGAGATAGGGCGCGGGCCTGAGACCCGGCGCGTCGCGCAAAATTTCATAAGACAGTTCAGAGACCTTAAACGTGATGCCCGCATGCGCGCCGGATGAGGGACTGCAAATGGCGAACACCTTACCGCCGACTTTCCACACGTGCGACCCGCCCCACTGCACGACGATCGTCGTCGCGGGCAAAGAACGGCAAAACGCGTTGTAGTCGTCCACGCTCAGCATCTGACATCTCCTGACAGCCCAGCGGGCGGGCGGAAATCATTTGACGTACAGCAGGCGTCCCATCCAGCGCCAGCGCACTTCGCCGTTGGCATCGGTCATGGGCACGGTGCAGTTTAGCCGCGTGCGGCCCTGGGGCAGGGGCGTAGTCATGCGCACTTCAATGCGCGGGCCTAAACGCTCGACCTTAAGATTGCCCTCGTGGTTTGAATAGCACGCGATTCGGTCGCCCTGCGCAAGATCGTCGGGCAGGGTAAAGCCGATGGCCGGTGGATTGGCGGCGGCCGTGACCACCGTGTCGGCAGGCGTGAAGTCGCTTACCGGCAGCGGCAGCGCGCCCGCGCTGGTGCGCAGCCGCGCCAAATCGCCGTAGGTTTCGTTCATGGCGAAACGCGCCAGACGATAGATGTCGTCGGTCGCGCCGACCGCGCCGGAATGTTGACCAAACCCAGCGATGAAGCCGCCGTTGCGCGTGGCGGCGACGACGGCATCGTCGAACTCGCCATAAGGATAGGCCATCAGGTTCGGCACGAAGCCCAATTCTTGATGAAAGCGCTGGTTGGATTTTTCGATATCGGCAGCATTGGCGGCGCTATCGGTATCGATCATATGCAGATGCGAGGCCGTCTGGCTGCCGATGGTGACCAGCGGATCTTTCGCCATCTCGCGCAACTGCTCCCACGACATATAGCGCGACAGGCCCTGATCGACGGAATCGGTGGCGACAAAAAGGGTGAACGGAATGCCCGCCTCTTTAAAGCGCGGCCAAGCTTCGCTATAGACGCTCAAATAGGCATCGTCGATGGAAACACCGACGCTTTTTTGCGGAAAGTCATCGCCTGATTTTAGGCGGCGCACCATTTCCGGCAAGCCGAGCAGCGTATACCCGCCGCTTTTCAGTTCGGCGATGTGGGCATCGATTTGCGCCAGCGTGACGTTGGTGGAAGGCACGTCATTTTCGCCGAAGCGATGATACATCAAGACGCTGGCGCCATCTTCTTTGTTATTGTCCGGGCTGGCTTCTTGGGCTTGGGCGGGGGTGGTCGGGAGCGGGGCAATCGCGCCGATGCCCATCAAAAATACAAGCAAAATGGCTGCGCCCCGCGTGTGCGAGTTCCGTGTTATGGTCATGGCGTCCCCATCGATTTTAGTCGGTATGCTTGATCTGACACGGTATTGTTGCCATTTAAGATTAAACTACAAGCAATTTCCATCACGCCGCATCATACAAATAGAGGAGATAGCGCATGACGGTTCTCGACGATGGTGCGCTTGACGTGCTGTTTCGCGACGCCCGCACGCACAACGGCTGGCACGACAAACCGGTGTCCGAAGCGACGCTGCGTGCGTTATGGGACTTGGCAAAGATGGGGCCGACCAGCGCCAACTGCCTGCCCGCGCGCATCGTGTTTGTGACCTCGCCCGAGGCCAAGGCCAAGTTGCAGCCGCACCTGATGCAGGGCAACGTGGCCAAAACCATGGCCGCGCCGGTGACGGCGATCATCGGCTTCGATCTGGATTTTTATGAACACCTGCCGGAGCTGTTTCCCCACGCCGACGCAAAATCATGGTTTGTCGGTAACGACGCGCTGATCCAAGAAACGGCGTTTCGCAACGGCACCCTGCAAGGGGCTTATTTGATGTTGGCGGCGCGCGCGCTGGGTCTCGATTGCGGGCCCATGTCGGGCTTCGATCAAGACGGTGTGACCCAGGCGTTTTTTGCCGACACGCACATTAAGGCTAATTTTCTGTGCAACATCGGTTACGGCAACAATGAGGGCATGTTCCCGCGCAGCCCTAGACCTGAGTTCGATCAGTTTTGCTCGATCGTTTAGGGCGCGGTCATCGTCCGGGGCAGGTCGTCGTCGCCGAACAGGGCATAGTCGCGGCTGTCGAACAGTTGATAGTGCCACCACTCATTGCGGTAAAAATCCCATCCCGCAACGGTCATCAGGCCCATCAATAGCATGCGGTTCTTTTGCGCCAGGGGCGATATGTCGGTATTGCCGTGGTGGCTTAAGGGTGTGAAGGCGTCGAAGGCGGTGCCCATGTCGAAGGTTTCGCCGCTGGATTTGTCAATCAGCGTTAAGTCCAGCGCCACGCCGCGCGAATGGGGCGAGCCGCGCCGGGGATCGGCCAGAAATTCGGGGTCCGGGGTGTGGTTCCACAGTTTCCATTGCGCCTGCGACGGGCGAAAGGCATCGAGAATTTTCAATTTCCATCCCTGCCGGGCGGCCAGATCGATCGCCACACGCAGCCGTTTTTCCGCTTCCGGGTGCAAATAACAATCGCCGTGCAGATAAACGGGCTGGCCGGTGAAGTTGTCGGGTGTGGCGTATCGTAAGTCGATTTCCACGTCGTGGTCGGTCTCGGTAATGGGAATCAAGGTCATGTGGCGTACTCCTTATCTGCACGGTATAAAGTGCCATAGAGAAAAATAAAGGTGAAACGTGAAGACGACGTCTACAAATCCGGTCCTGACTTTGCTGGCGCTCGATAGCGCCACCACCGGCTGCGCGGTGTGTGTGTGGCAGGATGGCCGGGTATTGGCGGTTGAACGCGAAACCATGGCGCGCGGCCAGGCGCAAGAATTAATGCCGATGGTGGACCGGGTATTGGCGGCGGCAGGGGTGAGCCCCAGTGATCTAAGCGCGGTCGCGGTGACCCGCGGGCCGGGGGCGTTTACCGGGCTGCGCATCGCACTGGCCGCGGCGCGCGGTTTTGCGCTGGCGCTGGCGGTGCCGTGTGTGGGCGTGACCACGCTGGAAGTCGTGGCGCATGGCGTGCCCGCATCGATGCGCGACGGGCGCACCCTTTTGGTCTGTGTGGAAAGCAAACGCGAAGATTTGTATGTGCAGGTGTTTTCGCCTGCGCTGGAGCCGTTGAGCGAACCGTTGGCCTGTGACGATGCGGCGCTCGTTGGTTTGTTTGAAACGGGGGAGCGCGTCTTGCTGGTGGGTGATGCGGCTGCTCGCGCGGTTGAAATCTTGCGCCGTGCAGGCATGGATGCGGTGCTCAGCGATGCGTCGCCGCTGCCCGATCCGGCGATCATCGCCGAACTTGCGGCGGTTCTTTTAAACCGTGGGCAGTCGCCGGGTGATTTTGCCGCGCCGGAGCCGCTGTATCTGCGTCCGCCCGACGCCAAGCTGCCCAAAGCCGAGGGCCGTCTGCGTGGCTAAGGGCGAACATTTCCATAGGGTGGAAATCACAGTGGCCCATGTGGACGTGCTGGCGCGCCTGCATGGCGAGGCGTTTGTCGAAAGCTGGGATGCCGAGGCGTTTGTTTCCGCCCTCCATCAGCCGGGCGCTTTGGGTTTTATCGTGGCCCGCGATACGGATGACGAACCGCTCGGTTTTGTGTTGCTGCGCGTCAGTGTATTCGATTCCGAAAGCGGCGGTGAGGCCGAGGTCCTGACCTTGGCCACCCGTCCCTTTGCGCGGCGTTTAGGCGTGGCGCGTGGCCTGATGGATGCGGCCTTGGCGGCGCTGGCCGAGCAAGGTGTGACGCGGGTGTTTTTGGAAGTCGCCGCCGACAACGTCGCCGCGGCGGCGCTTTATACAAGCCTCGGTTTTGTTGAGATAGGGCGGCGCAAAGCATATTACGCCCGCGGATCTCAGCCGCGTATGGACGCCATCGTCATGGGGCGCGATGTTGGTCTTTAAGCGGTGTTTTTATCTGCGATCTTAAGCACCAGACGATGGGGGCCGTCCGCCGGACCTGCCGGATTTTCGGGGGTCAGGCTGACGATGGTGTGGCCGATTTCGCGCACACTGCGCGGGACGTTGGACAAAGGCTCCGCGCCTTGCAGCCGCACCTCGGCGCGTTCGCCCGGACGCATCTTCTCGATCAGCAATTTAGTACGCACAAACGTCATCGGACAGACATCGTTGGTAATGTCCAAAAAGTACTCGGCGTCAGTATTGGCTATTGTTTTTGTCATATTTGATTTGAGTCTTTTACTTGCATGTTTCTATAAACCTCTTTTATATAGCGGCCACCCATACAAAAAGAAACTCCTGCTTCTGTTGATCGCGGTTCTTTAGAGTATCGCTCTTACGCTTGTGATCCAGAAGTCGAAGTCAGGGGCGCGCCATAACATCTAGATTTGTTGAGACCTAAATTATGACCGATAAAATTGAAAATGCCGAAATCATGGAACTGACTGCGGAAATCGTTGCGTCGTATGTCAGCAATAACGCCGTTGCCGGGGGCGATTTGGCGGGTGTGATTCAAGACGTGTATCGCGCTTTGGCCACGCTGGGTTCCGTCGCGTCGCAAACCGAACGGCCCAAACCTTCCGTGCCGGTGAAAAAATCCGTCATGCCCGATTACATCATTTGCCTGGAAGACGGCAAAAAGCTGAAAATGCTCAAGCGCCATCTGATGACCGCTTACGGCATGACGCCGGAAGATTACCGCGAACGTTGGGGCCTACCGGCGGATTATCCGATGGTGGCGCCGAATTATGCCATCCACCGCAGTTCTCTGGCCAAAAAGATCGGCTTGGGCACCAAGCCGCGTACCGGGGCGCGCAAAAAGAAATAAGTTAACGCGCCGATAAGCTCGAACATCTGGGGCTTTACAGATGTGGGCGCGGTGACGACAATATGGGGATCAGGCGGCGCTGGCACACCGGACGCCGCCGATTCCTTTATGGTTTAAGCCCCGTTAGGGTCTCAATACTCAATAACTGTGTACGAATGAAAAGGCCGCCTGCCCGTGATGTCCGTCGATAATCCTTCGCGAATTGAACAGCTGTGCCAAGACCAGGGCATGAAGATGACCGGGCAGCGCCGCATCATCGCGCGGGTGTTGTCGGATGCCATCGATCACCCGGACGTCGAAGAAGTGCATCGCCGCGCCATCGTCGAAGACGCCAACATCTCCATCGCCACGGTGTATCGCACGGTGCGCCTGTTTGAAGAAGCCGGCATTTTGGAACGGCTGGATTTCGGTGATGGGCGCGCCCGTTATGAAGAAGCGTCGGAAAGCCATCACGATCATTTGATTGATATTCAGACCGGGCGGGTGATCGAATTTCACAACACCGCCATCGAGGCGCTGCAGGAAAAAATCGCCGCCGAACTGGGGTACAAATTGGTGGGCCATAAAATGGAACTATACGGCGTGCCGCTTAAAAGCAACGAAGATGAAGACCCCGGCGGGAACGCGGACGGCGAATGAAAAAGCTGCACATCAAAACCTATGGCTGCCAGATGAACGTCTACGATTCCGAGCGTATCGCAGAAGTTCTCGCCCCGTTGGGGTTTTGCCTTTCCGACGCCGTTGAAGATGCCGACATGGTGATTTTGAACACCTGTCACATTCGCGAAAAAGCTGCTGAAAAGGTGTTTTCCGAATTGGGCCGCCTGCGCGCGCGCAAAGTGGAAAAAGAAAACGGCGGCGGGCGCATGATGATCGGCGTCACCGGCTGCGTCGCCCAGGCGCAGGGCGAAGAACTGGCCAAACGCGCGCCGTTCGTCGATTTGGTGTTTGGGCCGCAGACCTATCATCGGCTGCCGGAAATGGTCGCGCGGGCGGCGCGGGAACACAATTTAGTGCTCGATACCGATTTTCCCGCCGAAAGCAAATTCGATAGCTTGCCATCCACACGCACGGTGGAAGGCGCCGCCGCATTTTTGGCGGTGCAGGAAGGTTGCGATAAGTTCTGCACCTATTGTGTGGTGCCCTATACGCGGGGTGCCGAATATTCGCGCCCGGTCGCCGATGTGCTGGCCGAAGCGCAAGCCCTGGCCGATGCCGGGGCGCTTGAGCTCACGCTGCTGGGGCAGAACGTCAATGCTTATCATGGTGCGGCGGAAGATGGCGAGGCGGAATGGAATCTGGCGCGCCTGATTCATGCCGTGGCGAAAATCGACGGGGTGGAGCGTATTCGTTATACCACCAGTTATCCCGCCGAAATGAACGACGCCCTGATCGCCGCGCATCGTGATGTGGATCAATTGATGCCCTATCTGCACCTGCCCATACAATCGGGATCGGACCGGGTGCTGAAGGCGATGAACCGTCAGCACACGGCGGCTGAGTACATTGCGGTGGCGAAAAAGTTGCGCGCCGCGCGCCCCGACATTGCGCTGTCGGGCGATTTCATCGTCGGGTTTCCCGGCGAAAGCGATGCGGATTTTGAAGACACACTTAAATTGGTCGAAGAAGTCACCTTCATTCAGGCCTACGCGTTTAAGTATTCGGCCCGGCCCGGCACGCCCGCCGCGCTGATGGACGATCAGGTGCACGAAGCGGTGAAGGCGGAGCGTCTGGCGCGTCTGCAGGCG
>JANLGW010000003.1 GCA_024653965.1 Rhodospirillales bacterium | reverse complement strand
CGACAACATGTTCACGCCGGTGCGCTCGCAGATCGGGCTTTATGTTCCGCCCAGCCGCGCGCGCCTGATGCTCAGCGCCGCCAACGCCTGGGAAGAAATAGGGCGACGCCTGTTCCCCGCGTTTGGCGGCGTGGTGCTGATCGAAGTCGCCAAGGAAATCTATGCCGGGCAACTGACCGGCGAACGCGCGACCAAACGCGCCTTCGCCCTGGCCCCGCCCAGCGGCGGCGGCAGCCAACGCCACGTCGGCCAGCGGCGCGATCATAAACCGAGCTAACGCGCTATTTCGGCTTAGGGGGCAGAAATGACGAGGGGGGGGCAAAATGACGGAAAAACCGCACGGACCTGAAAAACGTGATGGCTCGCATGCCGCCAACACACGCCCTTGGATCACATTGCCCATTTTGGACTGGATTCTGTTTACTCGTCGCCAAAGAGAAATCATATACCAACTTATCGATGACAACGATTTTAGAGTGGAAGGCGTTTATTTCCTCATACGAAGAGCAATTGTAACTGCAGTCATTTTAATTTCTATACATGCAATATTGACTTATTTGGCGGGATTTTTCCCATCTTTACCCATGATGTTAATTCTCTGGTCGGCATGGATTTGGTTAATGAGTGTTTTTAGGGAAAGGGCCTACACATTGTCTACCATTGGGGTGATAACAAAAGGGAAAATTGAAGATGTATGGTTTGGATCGATTCGCATTCCCGCATGGTTTGTAAAATACAAATATAGAGACCATGATAATAACGATCATATAAATACATCAATGTACGGTTTTTATATTAATATAAGTAATATAAATAAAAACGATACTATTAATATTATTTATGAATACGACAATCCAGAAAATGGTGGTGTTTATTCCAGCAAAGGCTTTAAGGGATCATGTATTAGCAAAAAAAGATATCGAATTTTGGAGCAAATGAAGCGGATGGGGGAGTAATACCAATCTGCATAAAGCGATGGCCAACACCGACCTACTTGCGCAGCAAAAACACCGCCTGCTCGCCAAACCAGTTGGCCATCGCGATGGATTTGCCGATGGTGCGCGAAGCGCCCTCGTCGTCCAAAAACAGGCTGCGTTCGATGGTCAGGCCCATGGTCTTGGTCAGATTCACAAAATCGCGAATGGTGCAGAAGTGGATGTTCGGCGTGTCGTACCATTCGTAAGGTAGGTTTTCGCTCACCGGCATACGGCCCTTGAACATGATGAACAACCGAAGCCGCCAATAGGCGAAATTGGGCAGCGACACGATCACGTGTTTGCCGATGCGTGTCATCTGCTCGATCATCGCTTTGGGGTCCATCATCGCCTGCAAGGTCTGGCTTAAGATGACGTAATCGAACGCGCCGTCGGGGTAGTTATAGAGATCTTCTTCGACGTCGCCCTGCACCACCGACAGCCCCGCCGACACACAGGCCTGCACACCCTGGGTGCTGATTTCGATGCCGCGCGCATCGACCTGTTTTTCGCGCCACAGATATTCCAGCAGCGCGCCATTGCCGCAGCCGACATCGAGCACCCGCGTGCCCGGTTCGATCATGTCGGCGATCAATTGCAGATCGACACGAATGGCTTTGGGGTTGGCGGGCGTCATCATCATGACGATTTCCTCCGCAGGCCGCGATGTTCGGCGCAGCCTTCCAAGAAGCCTTCAAACACTTTGTGGAAATCCGGCTCGTCGAGCAAAAACGCATCGTGGCCCTTGTCGGATTTGATTTCCACGAAGCTGACGTTGGCCGCGCCCGCGTTCAGCGCATGCACGATCTCGCGGTTTTCGTGGGTCGGGTACAGCCAGTCGGAGGTAAACGACATCACCAAAAAACGCACCGGCGTATCTTTGAACGCGTTGGCCAGCTGCCCGCCCGAGCGTTCGGCGATGTCGAAATAATCCATGGCGCGGGTGATGATCAGATAAGCGTTGGCGTCGAAACGATCGACGAAGGTCGAACCTTG
>JANLGW010000153.1 GCA_024653965.1 Rhodospirillales bacterium | reverse complement strand
AACGACGGAACGCATCGAAAGCGAACTGAAGCGGATTATGGAATACGTCGGCGATGCGGGTGAGGGCGCGTCCCAATACGGCAAAAGCCTAGCCAATGTACAAGGCGACTTGTTGGGCGCTAAAGATATCGACGGGCTGAAAAGCGCCGTGACCAAAGTCTTGAGCGAAACGCGCAAGATGGAAGAACTCAACCAGGCTTTGGAACACAAGCTGACGGAATCGACCGAGGAAATCGGCCAGTTGCGCGAAGACCTAGAAGACATGCGCAAAGAAGCGCTGACCGACGCGCTGACCGGCATCGCCAACCGCAAACTGTTCGATATGGAATTGCGCCGCCAAGCCCGTGACGCCATGGAGGCCGGGGAATCTTTGGCGCTGCTGATGCTCGATATCGATCACTTTAAACGTTTCAACGACACTTACGGTCACCAGACCGGTGACGAGGTGTTGAAGCTGTTGGCCGCGACCATGAGCAAATCGGTCAAAGGCGAAGACATCCCCGCGCGTTACGGCGGCGAGGAGTTCGCCGTCATTTTGCCGCGCACCGGGTTACAGGGCGCGATCAAGGTGGCCGAAGGCATTCGCGAACGCATCTCCACCAAAAAGCTGGTCAACCGCACCACCAATACGGATTTGGGCAAGATTACGGTTTCCATCGGGGCGGGGTTGTTCGAATTCGGCGAACCGTTGGGCGATTTGATCAAGCGCACCGACCAAGCGCTTTACAAAGCCAAGGCGCAAGGCCGCAATCGGGTAGTCTGTCAGGACGATTTGAAAGCCAGCGAACTCAGCTTTAACTGAGCATGACGCCCCACCTCAAACGCGTTTTATTTTTCACCTCAACTGGCGGCTCGCTTCGGCGCAGTCTGCGGCCCCCGTGTTATAAGAGCCTATGAACGATCCTTTCGACCTGACCGATCTTGAAGATTCAGCGCCGCCCGCTTTGCACCCTGCGGGCCGCACGGTCTATTTGGACGGGCTGAATGAAAGCCAGCTGGAAGCGGTCGAGACCACCGATGGCCCGGTGTTGGTGTTGGCGGGCGCAGGCACCGGCAAGACCCGGGTGCTGACCACCCGCCTAAGCCATATCTTGATGCAGGGCAAAGCAAGGCCCGGCGAAATCCTCGCCGTCACCTTCACCAACAAAGCGGCGCGTGAAATGCAAGACCGTGTCGGGCGCATGTTGGGCACGCCGGTGGAAGGCTGGTGGGTGGGCACCTTTCATGCGCTGGGCGCGCGCATTTTGCGCCGCCACGCCGAAGCGGTGGGCTTAAGACCCAATTTCACCATTTTGGATGCCGACGATCAGGTGCGCCTGCTCAAACAAATTCTCGACGCCCGCGACATCGACCCTAAACGCTTTCCGCCGCGCACCTTCAGCGCCGTCATCCAGCGCTGGAAAGACCGCGCCCTAATGCCCGATAAGGTTTCTTCCGCCGAAGCCATCGACCAATTGGATGGCAAGGCGATCGAAGTCTATGTCGAATATCAAGCCCAGCTCCAGCGCCTCAACGCCGCCGATTTCGGCGATTTGTTACTGTTGTGCGTGAAGCTGTTTCAAGACTTTCCCGACGTGCTCAAATCCTTTCAAGCGCGCTTTCGGTATATCTTGGTGGATGAATACCAAGATACCAACGTGGCGCAATACCTGTGGCTGCGCCTGTTGGCCCAGGCGCATAAAAACATCTGCTGCGTGGGCGACGACGATCAATCCATCTATTCGTGGCGCGGCGCCGAGGTCGGCAACATTTTGCGCTTCGAACAGGATTTTCCGGGTGCCAAGGTGGTGCGGTTGGAACGCAACTACCGCTCCACCCCGCATATCTTGGGCGCGGCTTCGGGGCTGATCGCCAAGAACGAGGGCCGCCTGGGCAAGACCCTGTGGACCGATTTGGGCGACGGCGAAAAGGTGCGTGTGCATGGCGTGTGGGATTCGATCGAAGAAGCACGCTGGGTGGGCGAAGAGATTGAGGCTCGCCAAACACGGGGCGAGGGGCTCAACAGCATGGCCATCTTGGTGCGCACCTCGGCGCAAACCCGCGAGTTCGAAGAACGCCTGATCACGCTGGGCATTCCCTATCAGGTTATCGGGGGCTTGCGCTTTTACGAACGGCGCGAAATCCGCGACGCGGTGGCGTACCTGCGCATTATCGCCCAGCCCGACGACGATCTGGCGTTTGGGCGCATCGTCAATTTTCCCAAACGCGGCCTCGGCGACAAGACCTTGCAGACGGTTCATCTGCACGCCCGCGCACGCGGCATTTCGCTGACTAAGGCGGTGGCGGAATTGTCCGTGACCGACGAGCTGGGCGCCAAGGCGCGCAAGACCCTGGCCGACTTGATGGTGGATTTTTCGCGTTGGCGCGGCGATGCGGGAAGGCTGCCGCCGTCGCAACTGATGGATCAGGTGCTGAGCGAGGCCGGCATCATCGAATACTGGAAGCTGGATAAATCCATCGAAGCGCCGGGAAGGGTCGATAACCTGAAAGAACTGGTGGTGGGTTTGAGCGAGTTCGACACGCTCACCAGCTTTTTGGAGCACGTCTCGCTGGTCATGGACAACGAAGACTTAGCCACCACCGACAAGGTCACGGTGATGACGTTGCATGGCGCCAAGGGCCTGGAATTCGACACCGTATTTTTGCCCGGCTGGGAAGAAGGCCTGTTCCCGCACCAGCGCGCCTTGGATGAAACCGGCGTGCAAGGCTTGGAAGAAGAACGCCGCTTGGCCTATGTCGGCCTGACCCGCGCCCGGCGTACGGCGTTGATCAGCTTCGCCGCCAATCGGCGCATCTTCGGCCAGTGGCAGTCGTCGTTGCCGTCGCGTTTTGTCGAAGAATTGCCGCGCGATCATATCGAGCGTGCGGGCGATGTTGGTGTATCGAGTGGCGCGCCGGGTTTCGACGATGGCCCATCCGATGCGTTCAAACGCAAGACCAATGTGGGTTATGGGGCAGGTCATGGTGGGGGCCATGGGGGCGGATGGAACCGCGCCCAGCAACGCCGCCCGGTGGATGAAATCGTTTATGCCCCGGCGCGGGTCAGCTCGGGCGGCCTTAGTGTCGGCCAGCGGGTGTTCCATCAAAAATTCGGTTACGGCGCCATCAAAGGCCTGGACGGTGACAAACTCGACATCCAATTTGAAAAGGCTGGATACAAAAAGGTCATGGCCAGCTTCGTCGAACCGGCGT
>JANLGW010000149.1 GCA_024653965.1 Rhodospirillales bacterium | reverse complement strand
ATGATGGCGGTGGACATCAAGGCTTGAATGGCCTGGGTGGTCGTCTGCGAGCCGCTCTGCGCCACGGTGATGCGCCGGGAAATGCTTTCCATGCCGTCTATGGCCTTCGTCCAGCGTGCGCGCAATTGCCCGGCGGTGGTAAACGCCCTTACGGTATCGCTTTCGCTCAAGGCGCTATCGAGCAATGCCTGACGGCGGGCGGCGGCGATTTGCATTTCATTGGCCGGGGCGAGTTGAGCGCGCTGGTTGATGATGCCATAAGCGACCAGACCGAGCACGAACAGCAGCGCTACAAAAGCCAGCGGCAAGCTAAGCAGCGCCAACGCAACCAAAAACAACACCGCAAACGGCGCATCCAGATAGGCGGTCATATTCGACGCGCCATACGCCTGAGCGACGGCGTCCGGCGCGTTTGCCGCTTCGCGCCGTTGTCCCGCAGGCACCTGCGCCAAAACTTCGGCGCGCGCTGAAATCAGCGTGCCGAACACCAAATCGGCGTTGGCGCGATCGAACGGCAAGGCCAGCGCGTGAGCGATTTTTAACCGCAAATGACGGAACGCCGCTTCAAACGCAATGGCGATAATGACACCGGCGGTCAAGGTCCACAGCGTGGCGTCCACCCCGTGCGCGACGTAACGATTCAGCACCTGAATGACGAACAACGGCGACGCCAAAGCCAGCACATTGGCGAACAGCGACGCCCCCGCCAATTCCCAGGTGACCGTTGGATAGGCTTTAAGACGTTTGAGAAGTTCGTTCACGCCATGCTCCGCTTCGCCGCCGGGCTCAATCCAGCACGGTTACTGTAGCACGGAAAGTTCCAATTGCCCCATAACACTCAGCAGGGTCAAGCTGGCAATATCAACATCGGTACGCGCCCGATCGGCAGCGGACTGAGCATTGATCAGCGACGTTTCGCCGGACAACACGTCGATCAGCGAGCGCTGCCCGAGCGTGCGTTCCTTACGCGCCAATTCCAAGAATTCAGAGGCGATATTGGACTGGTTTTCCAAGAAATCCGCGTTGGCGCGCGCCGTTTGCAGAGCTTGCCATGCATTACGGGCCTGTTCTTCAATCTGATCGCGGGCGTCCTTCAAACGGCTATTGGCCGCCATATGGCCAGACTGGGCGGCCTTCAGCGTGTTGGCCGCAGTAAGGCCAAAATTGAAGCTGTAGGTCAGTTCCACCTTCACCAAGGTTTCATTTTTCAATCCAACGGTGCCGCCGACGTCGCGCTTGTATTTCTGATCCGCACTGGCGGAAAGGACGGGACGATAACCGGAGGCGAAACTGCGATTGATTTCCGAATTGGCAATGTCGGCTTGAAGCTGGGACGTCAGCACCTGGAAATTGTTTTCCAAGGACGTCTTCACGACACCATCCACATCGGCGGGAATATCGGCGACGGCAATATTCATGACGCCCACCGTTGAAATATCCGCAGGCGCTTCGCCAAACACGGCACGGTAACGGTTTACGGCTTGCTCAAGCGCGCCCTCGGCACGGACCCGCGCAGCCTGCGCGCCGGCCAACTGGGTTTTGGCCTGCAGCACGTCGGTCGAAAAACCCGACCCGCGCCGGACCCGGGCATCTTCCAATTCCGTCTGGCGCTTGATGCTTTCTTCGCTCTGCCGTTGGAAATCAAGCACCCGCTTGGCGCTGGCTAAGTTGAGCTCGGCGCTCAAACCCGCCAACAACACGGCCTGCTCGGTTTGTTTTAAGGTGGCTTCGGCCGTTTTCACCGACAAACCCGCACTATCGACCGTGGCGTCAACCGCGCCAAAATCATACAGGGTCTGTTTCAGATTCAAGTCCGTCTCGCGCTGGGCCATCGAAGTGATGGTATTGGTATTGTGCGTTTCGATACGTTCGTTGCCAAGGTTGGTGGTCAGGCTGCCCGTCGGAAAATAACCCCCGCGGGCGACTTCCACGCCAGCTTGCGCCGCTTCCAGGTCGGACCGGGCCGCCTTGATGCGTTCATGGCTAACCAACAGCGCGCCCAAACGGTCGCCCAACTCGTCCGCAAACGCAGGCATCCCCCAGGCGACACACAACATGCTGCCCAAAAATAAGGATTTAAGACGAGATATGGATTTCAAGACGCCCCCAGGCATAAAACTCGGTTCACGGTACCTATATACACTTGTATGGCCGAAAACACTAACAAAACGTAAGCATTTTTACGATTCGAGCCAACTTTTAGGCTAAATAGCCATAAATTGTAATGTCCGTGGCCTGCACGTCCCCGCTATTGTTGGACAAATCGGCGATCGCCGTTTGCCCGCCTGCAGTTGTAACATCTGAATCATAATACAAAATATGGGTGTCCGTATCAAAGACGAAATAATCATTCCCATCACCCTGTGTCCCGCTACCGTAGAAAAAATTGGTCGATGAGAGCGCGCCATCCAATATGTTACCGAAATTCGGCGAGTTAAACGTAAACTTATCAATGCCGGTAGTGAAATCCTCAATCGAATCCCCGATTCCAGATGCACTCACGTATTTGTAGATATCCGCGCCTGACCCGCCGGTAAGGATATTCTGATCGGAGGATATCTGGAAGGTGTCGTCGAAACTGCTGCCGGAGAAGGTCACTTGCCCCAAGGTAGAGTAGACCGTCACGGCCCCGGTCGCAGAGGCGGCGTCGAACGTCACCGTGTCGAAATAATCGATTGGGACGTAGCCGTTCTGAGAGGGATCGGTCAGACAGTAGGTGCTGCCGTAGGTGGCTTCAATCGTCAAGGAATTGCTGCCAGTATCGGTCTCACCGCTGTCAGCACCGTTTATGGTCACTCGCCCATTGATCACGCGGTTGTATTCCAACGCCGCAGCGTTGACCGTGATCGTATCGTCGCCCAAGCCGCCATAAAGGTAATTGAAGTGGCCGGGTTGATAGCTGGTGATGGTGTCGTTACCATTCCCGCCATCGACATGATAATAACTGCCGTTGATCAGGTACAACCTGTCATCGCCTTGAGAAGCGTAAAAAACGCCCACGTCCCACAATTGGTGATTGAAGAGATCGTTGTCGGCCACATTATCGGTATAGGTGGTGCGATCCGTCACGCTGACATCGTCCGGAACAGGAATCGGCACAAGCTCCCCAAACCGCGCCACGATGCCGTTCTGCCCCGGCGAGTAACCCGCCATATTGGTGTAGTCGAAGACATTGAGAAAGCTGTCCGGGATACCATCCCCATCGTCGTCGTGGTTGTCGGTAATCACATCGGTGATGCCGTCATAGCTATTGTCGGCGCCGCCGACGACCGTAATGTCCTTGGCGGAGGTCGATTCAAAATAAAAATAATCCCCGCCCAGATTGTCATCGTTGCCTTTGCCGAAGATGATCGCGCCGTCGAAAGTCTGGTTAATCGTGAACGTATCGTCCCCATCCGTGCCGGCGATGACGTAGCCCGTTTCCCCTGCATCCAAGGTGGACAGCACCATCACGTCACCCGCCCTGTCTTGCGTGGTCGTGAAGTCGATGGTGGCGAAGGACGCCACGGAAACGTCCGACAGCATGAACTGGTTGATGTTGGAGAAGGTGACGGTCGCCTGCGTGAGGTCGACGCCTTCGGTGATTTCGCTCGGCAGGCCGTCCCACATCTGCACCGTACCGCCGGTGTCGGAGAATTCATCCATGCTCACCTTGACCGTGGCGTTGTTCAAATTATCGAGTGAAAGCTGGTTGGTGCCACCCGCATCGGCGACGATGTAATCGCCATGAAGCCAAAGGTCGACAGAGCCGTCTTCACGCCATTGGAAATAATAGTTGGTGTCGCCCGACCCTCCGCTCAGCACACCACCTCCGGTCCCTGCGATCAGGGTTTCGTCGAATACGGTGGTGAGCGGCGTGGTGTCGGTTTCGTCATAATAGTAATTGACGACATCAAAGGGATCATACGTCACGAACAAATTGTACAGATCGGTCGGGTCGAAAAAATTGAACAGGTCAATCGATCCCATCCCATAGGGGTCCACAAACCCGCCACCGTAAGGATCCATCATGCCGCCGCCATAGGGATCCATATACGCGCCGCCGTAGGGATCCATCATGCCGCCGCCAAACGGGTCCGCAAAACCGCCGCCGAAGGGATCCATGAAACCGCCAAATGGATCGAACCCGGCGGTCATGCCGAAGGGCTGCTGTTGGAAACCATACTGCGGGCCTGGGCCTTGGAAACCGCCATCGGGAGGGCCACCATCCGGGCCGAAACCGGGGCCGCCCTCGGGCCCCTCACCGGGACCACCAGGACCGTCACCAGGGCTCACCGTACTTGCAAGAGCCGCTTGGGCAGCCATCTGCGCGCCAAACTGCTGCCCGGCGGACATCACATCCGTCACCGACATGCCGGGCGGCAGCGTGATCAGGCCCGATTGAACGAACTCTTGGAAAACCTTGCCCTGCACCTCGGCGGCCGTCTTGGCCACGGCGGTGAACTCGACCGCTTTTTGCGCCTGGGCCTGAGCTTGAAACACCTCCGTCGCCTTGGTTGCGAAGTCGGCCATTTTGGCTTCCGCCGCCGCCTTTAGCGTCTCCGCTTTGGACCCTTCGACCTGCGCCTTTTCTCCCGCCGCCTGCGCCTTGGCTTGAGCTTCAGCCGCTTTGACCTCCGCCGCCGCCGCCAGGGCCAGGGCTTCCGGGTCGCCCTTGGCTTCAGCTTCCGCCTTGGCTGCCGCTGCCGCCGCCGCCGCCGCTTCAGCTTCCGCTTGCGCGGCCTCGGCCTCGGCGTCTGCTTCCTGAGCGCCCTCATCGGCCTGCTGGGCTTCGTCTTGCGCCTGCTGCGCCTCGGTTTCCGCCTGCGTGGCTTCTTCTTCGGCTTGCTGCGCTTTTACCTGGGCGCGAGCCGCGTCGACCGTGGCTTTCTGCGCCAACACTTGCGTCAGTTTGGTCAGGGTTGTGCCGAAGTTTTGTTGCATTTCCACCGGCGACATAATCACCACCGGCGTCGGTGCGGCATTGATGCTGAAAATCGTGGTCGACGCACCCGGTTGGTTCAATACCTGCGTGCCTGCACCATTGAAAATGGTCAGTTCACCAACATTGCCATCCACATCCGGAGCTAAGGTAATCCTGTTTTCCGCACCTTCGGCAGCGGCTCTACCCAATACGGTCGACCCTCGGATACCGATGGTCGAGGTCGGCGTTTCCACCACCATGCCGTCAGGTGAGGTTTTGGCCACTTGGCCACTGACGAATGAAAACACACCCTGCACCACCTGGGCATTGAACACGCCGCTCTGGGCGTCGGGATCAAAGACCATTTCGTCGATGACCATGCGTCCGCTCTCGTCGAGCGAGAATACGGTGTCGTCCACAAAGATGATGCCGACATGAGAGGCTGGACCGGTTTCCAGTACATCGCCCTGGAAGACGGGAGCGCCAACGGCTAACGTGCCTTGGCTGCCATCGACATGACGAACCGTAACGCCGCCGGCGACTTCGCTCACCTGACCAATCGAAGCACCCGAACCCGCCGCCGCCTGTCCGGGTGCGGCGGCCTGCGCCACCATGCCGGCAGCCTGCGGACCCGCCAAGGCGCTCACCAGCTTGGGCGAAAGCACCGCGCCATCGAAGGTTTCAAGAGAAGGAATATCCTCGGCCATAAAATAGCCGGGTAAAACGTAATGGCCACCCGAAGGCGTTTCGATCAGAAGGTCGGGGCCGGAACGCGCAAAATCGGCACGCAGAAAACTTTCGCCGGAAGGAAGGTGAACTGAATTGTCTTCAAAATTAGTGTGAAGAACCTTGGCCCCCGCCTCAGGAGCGCTGAACAGCTTGCTGGAAAAAGCGCCATCCATAGTGAATTCCTCCACGGAATTTCACATATGATTATGCGCTTAATTTCACACTATATCCATGTACTTTAAGTTGAATATCTATCTGCACAAACATTCAAAAGATGCATTTTTAGATTAAACCATCACGATTTACGCCGCTTAACGCAGCGGCAGAACAAAGAGCCATTCGTGAGACTCGCCTTTCATAGATTCTCTGACTAAACGTCATAAGAGTCATGGCGAAAGGTACGCTCCAGCCTATTCCGATCACACTCTAGCTAAGTATGACTAAAATTTCACGTGAAAGTTTTAAGGCTAAAACTCATCGCCGCTGTCGCGGCGGCCAATGGTCAAGTCGCGATTGATATGAACGCACATCAGCAGGCCAAAACCAAACATGACGGTCAGCATCGCGGTGCCGCCGTAACTGACCAACGGCAGCGGCACGCCGACCACCGGGATCAACCCCATCACCATGGCGATATTGATGAACACATACAGAAAGAACGTCACCGTCACCCCAATACCCACCAAACGACCGAAATGACTGCGTGACGACATGGCGATAAAAAAGCCATACGCCAGCAACAACGCATAAAGGCCGATCAGCGTCATGCCGCCTACCATGCCGAGTTCTTCCGCCAGCATGGTGAAGATGAAGTCGGTTTGTTTTTCCGGCAAGAAATTAAGGTGGCTCTGCGTACCCTGCATAAATCCTTTGCCGAACATACCGCCCGAGCCTAAGGCGATTTTCGATTGAATGATGTGATAACCCGAACCCAGCGTATCGGTTTCGGGATTGATAAAGGTCAGGATGCGCTGCTTTTGATATTCGCGCAGCAGGGTGAACCACGCCACCGGCGCACTGATTACCCCCAAAACACCCATCAGGGCGAACTTCCACATCCGCACACCCGCCGCAAAAAACATGGCCACCCCTGACGCGCAAAGCATCAGCGTGGTGCCCAGGTCAGGTTGGCGGACGATTAAAATTGACGGCAATCCGATCATCAAAACGGGCGGCAACAAAAATATCGGGCGGCCCACGTCTTCGATGCTGCCGCCGTGAAAATAACGCGCCAACGCCAAGATCAAGGCCACCTTCATCAATTCGGAAGGCTGCAAGTTGAAAACGCCCAAACTGATCCACCGTTGCGCGCCCATGCCGACAAACCCGGCGATTTCCACCGCCACCAACAAGACTAACACCAAGAAATAAAACGCATACGCATAACGCAGCCACAGGCGAATATCGGTCAACCCCACAATAACCATGCCCGCCAAACCAATGGCGAAACGCGCCATCTGACGCGACGCCCACGGATCAAAATCGCCCCCTGCGGCGCTATAAAGCATGGCGAAGCCGATGCACGCGGTCAGCGTCATCAACGCAATGAACGGCCAGTGCAAATGCAACAGTTTCTGGGTCAACGTCATTTTCGGGGTCGAAAGAAAACCATCATGAAACAACATATCAGGCCTCCCCCTCTGCATCGTGAGAATGGGAATGAGAATGAGACCCGTGATGATGAAATGCTTGAGATACCTGCGCTTCCTGTCGGCCACCAACCGGGCGCAATGCCGCCAACCTTTGCGTTTCGGCCAGAATATCACGCGCGATAGGCGCTGCGACGGCTGATCCGCCCCCGCCATGTTCCACCACCACCGAAACGGCGAAACGCGGATTTTCAAAAGGCGCATAACCGATAAAGATGGCGTGATCGCGATCTTTCCACGGCAATTGTTCATTTTTCAAAACGCCGGTTTCGCGCTCGGCCTTGGAAATACGCCGCACCTGCACGGTGCCTGTCTTGCCGCCCATGCGATAGCGCGGATCTTCAATGCGCGAACGGAACGCCGTTCCGGTGGGCAGGTTCACTACCCGCTCCATACCGTGACGCACCTGCGCTAGGTGCTCTGGGGAAACGCCCAACGACTTGGCTTCGCCAGACGGGTAAGGGTGTATCCCAGCTTCACCAACCACATCCAAAGTCATACGCGGAGTCACCGCGCGACCACCATTTACAATGCGCGACGTCATCACCGCCAACTGCATCGGCGTGGACAAAATATAACCCTGCCCTATACCGGCAATCAGGGTTTCGCCCAATTGCCATGAAGAACCAATCGCGCCCTTTTTCCATTCATTGGAAGGCACCAAACCGCCTTTTTCCCCCGGCAGATCCAACCCCAAAGGCTCGCCCAAGCCCATACGCTTGGCCATGGCGCCGATGCGCTCGATCCCCGTGCGCCGGGCAACCTCGTAAAAATAAACGTCACACGACCGTTCCAATGCGGTTTGCAGATCCAGCGTGCCGTGACCGCCCCGCTTCCAGCAGTGGAACTCCGAAGTGCCCAATTTGGTCACGCCGGAACAGTGAATTCTCGTTTCCGGTGAAATCACGCCCTTTTCCAACGCCGCCAACGCCACCACCGGCTTGAACGTCGAACCGGGCGCATACTGCCCCGCGATAGCCTTGTTGGTCAGCGGTGCCTTAGGATTGCTCACCAGCGATTCCCATTCCGCTTGGCTGAGGCCCACATTAAACGCATTGGGGTCAAACGCCGGCACAGAGACCAACGCTAGGACTTCGCCGGTATTCACGTCCATGACCACCGCGCTAGCGCTATGATCCGTCATGCGTTCAGAGGCGAAGCGCTGCAATTCCAAATCGATGGTCAGGCGCAATTCCGCGCCGGGCTGGCCTTCTTGCCTATTCAGTTCACGAATGACGCGACCGACCGCATTGACCTCTACTTGCGACGACCCGCCCGAGCCGCGCAGCGCCATATCATAGACTTTTTCCACTCCCGACTTTCCAATACGAAAGCCGGGCAATTCCAACAACGGATCGCCCGTAACCTCATTTTCCGATACCGCCGCCACATAGCCCAAAACATGCGCTGTTTCATCGCCATAAGCATAATGACGACTTTGACCGACATCAATCAGCACGCCCGGCAGATCCACCGTATTGACCTCGATGCGCGCAACTTCCGACCAATCCAGATTTTCCCGTACCGGAATTGGCACAAAAGCTCGTTTGCGGCTGATTTCACGGCGAATACGCCGCCGCTCGCCCGCGCTCAACGGCACAATTAAAGACAACAGATCCAATGTCCGCTCAATATCCGGAGCTTGTTCCGGAACAATCACCACACGATAATTTTGCTGATTGTCGGCCATAGGGCGGCCATGACGATCGACGATAGAGCCTCGTGGCGGTGCCAACAGACGTAAGTTGATCCGATTTTCTTCTGCCAAAGTTGCGTAGCGTTCGGATTCAATAACCTGCAGGTAATACATGCGTCCGACCAAAATCGACAACAACGCAGCCTTGCCGCCGCCCAGCATCAACGCCCGGCGGGAAAACAACTTATGGCGTTCGGAATCGCGATGCATCTCACACCTGCGCTAAAATTGAGCGCTGCCACCGTGTCAACAACCACGCCAGCACAGGGAACGAGCCGACGGTCACCAGATATTGCACAAACGCCGCCTCCGCCGACGAAATGACGGAGAAAAACAGCGCGTTCAACAACCACGTCAACACCATCGCGCCAGACGCAACCAATGAAAATCCCAGCCAGATCACGGGAAACGACTTGCCCTGAAAAAACACCTGCTGGCTCATCACCGCCATATGAACGATCACAAAAACCGACGCATTGACGCCAAACGGCATTCCCGACAGCGCGTCGTGCAACAATCCTGCAAAAAACGCCGCCACGGAAGGCAGCAAATCGGGGCGATAAATCGTCCAGTGATACACGGCCATCAGCGGCAAAATGGGCGCAACCTGCGCAAAGCCCGGAATATGCAAAGGCACTTGCGCCAGCACCACAAACACCAACGTCAAAAGAAACGGCGTCATGGACCTGACGATCACGTCCAAACGCTGCAGAAATGTCGGTTTCATTGCGTAACACCTGCGCCTTCGGCGGCAGAAGTAGAATCTAAAATGCCCTTCAGGCCATAATCGACGATGCGCACAAATTCCAGGCGCTCACGTTGCGCATACGGTTTAATCAAAACATTGCCATCAGAAACTTGCGCCACCACCCCCACCGGGATACCGGGAGGGAACGCCCCGCCATGTCCTGAAGTAACGATACGATCCCCAATGCTTGCGGTCGCACCCGGCAACAGATGGATCAGCCGCGGGCGTTCATTATTGTCTCCCGCCAAAATGGCGCGGGTACGGGTTGCTTCAATCACCACCGGAACACGCGAGTTTAAGTCCGTAATCAACAAAATACGCACGGAACGCGTCCCCACCGCATGCACGCGGCCCACCAAACCATCGCCGGTAACGACGGCTTGGCCCTTGGTGACGCCATTGTGCGCGCCGGCACTGGCCAAAATAGAATGTACAAACGCACCGCCGGTATCGGCGATCACTCGCGCGGTAACAAAACCAGGCTCTGCATCAGGCGCGAAGTTCAATTGACTCTTAAGATTTTGATTTTCCGCCGACAACTTACGCGCAGCGGATTGCCATTCTAAAAGATGCTGGTTTTCTTCGCGCAGGCGGGCATTTTCGGCGCGCAATTCGCCCATCACGGTCAATTCATCCACCAAGCGGTCAAGACTCGCCACTGGGCGCGACAAAACCTCCAACACCGGCGCCACGCTATCCGAGACGGATGCCCGCACACGCTCCATCACCGTTAGGTCGGCCTTGCCCAGCATCATCAGCGCAAACGATGCCAGGACCAACCCTAAGTAGCCAAAACGGTTCGCCACCCCCATTCCATGCTGGGTCAGACCGGACAGGCTTGAGTGTTTGCGATTCTTCACGTATGCGACCCCCATCCGTATACAGATGGTCCTTTTTGATCGGAAATGCCGTCAATGTTGCCGATATTTACACACTTTCCCAGCATTACATTGCCACGGCAGGGGTTAATATAATGTAGACGTCCGAAAAAAGCCAACACCCGCACGGCATGCCGCGCGGGTGCTCACTAACATGCCCCAATGACGGGAAGATCAATACATCGTGGTCAGGACGTTGCGCAATTTCTTCATTTCTTCCAGCGCGCGGCCTGTGCCAATGACGACGCACGACAGCGGATCATCGGCGATGGACACCGGCAAGCCCGTGGCATGACGCAGCACATGGTCGATATTGCCCAGCAGCGCGCCGCCGCCGGTCATAACAATGCCCTTGTCGACGATATCGGCGGCCAATTCCGGGGCGGTATGTTCCAACGCCACCTTCACCGCCTCAATGATCGCGCCCACCGGCTCGGCCAGGGATTCAGCGATTTGACGTTCGGAAATAATGATTTCCTTCGGCACGCCGTTCATCAGGTCGCGCCCCTTGATTTCCATGGTGCGGCCTTCACCTTCTTCCGGCGGGCAGGCGGAACCGATGGTTTCTTTGATGCGCGCGGCCGAGGCTTCGCCCACCAACAGGTTATGATTGCGGCGGATGTAGGCGATGATCGCCTCGTCCATCTTGTCGCCGCCGACACGCACCGAGCGTGCATAGACGATGCCGCCCAGGCTGAGCACCGCCACTTCGGTGGTGCCGCCGCCGATATCGACGACCATGGAACCCGTAGGTTCGGTCACCGGCAGGCCGGCGCCGATGGCAGCCGCCATCGGTTCTTCGATCAGGTACACTTTGCGCGCCCCGGCGCTTTCCGCGCTTTCCTGAATGGCGCGGCGTTCAACGGCGGTCGAACCGGACGGCACGCACACCACCACCAGCGGGCTGGCGAAAGAGCGGCGGTTGTGAACCTTACGGATGAAATACTTGATCATTTCCTCGGCGACTTCGAAGTCGGCGATGACGCCGTCGCGCAAGGGGCGAATGGCGTGAATATCGCCCGGAGTGCGGCCCAGCATCTGCTTGGCCTCGTTGCCCACGGCGAGAACTTGCTTCTTGCCCTTGTATTCAGTGATCGCCACCACGGACGGCTCGTTCAGAACGATACCCTTACCCTTGACGTAAACCAAGGTATTGGCGGTGCCGAGATCAATGGCCATATCAGCCGACAGGAAGCCAAAAAGAGACGAAAGCATTGCTTATCAAACCCCACGATTTAATCTGTTTCTTTGTTTGCGGCGCTCTTGTGCCCGAACGCCTTTTGTAAGGCTAAACAGAAAGAGTGCCGGAGAATCGACTCCGGCACTCCCTTTATACTCAACCAAACGGCCCAAAAGCTAGGCCGAAAGCGCACTGGGCGCGGATTTTTCACGTTTAACCAGTAACTTGTTCAACGCATTCAGATAAGCCTTCACGCTCGCCACCATGGTATCGGTGTCCGCCGCCTGACCGATGCAGGTGCGTCCATCCTCTTCCAGGCGAACCGTGACCTCGGCCTGAGCGTCGGTGCCCCCGGTGACCGCATGCACCTGATAGAGTTGCAGGCGCGCTCCGTGGGGAAACAGCGCCTTTACCGCGTTAAACGCCGCGTCCACCGGCCCGTCGCCCGTGGATTTGCACGATTTGACGACGCCGTCGATTTCCAGCTCCAGCTCCGATTTTGGCGGTTTGTGCTTGGTGCCGCACAAAATCTCCAAGGAAATCAAGTGCAACCGGTCATTGGTGCGGATTACCTGATCGTCGACCAGGGCGATGATGTCCTCGTCAAACACATCCTTCTTCTTATCCGCCAAGTCCTTAAAACCCTTGAACGCCACTTCGACCGCGTTGTCGCCCAGGTCGTAGCCCAAATCCTTCAACTTGTCCTTGAAGGCATGGCGGCCGGAATGCTTGCCCAACACCAATTTCGATTGCGTCAGACCGACCGATTCCGGGGTCATAATTTCGTAAGTGCCGGCGTGTTTCAGCATGCCGTCTTGGTGAATGCCGCTTTCATGGGCAAAGGCGTTTTTGCCCACAATGGCCTTATTGGGCTGCACCGTGAAACCGGTCACCGTGGACACCAGGCGCGAGGCCTTCATGATGTCTTCGCTGATAATACCGGTGGTGAACGGCATCAAGTCCTGGCGCGTTTTCATGGCCATGACGATTTCTTCCAATGCCGCGTTGCCCGCGCGTTCGCCCAAGCCGTTGATGGTGCATTCCACCTGGCGCGCACCCGCCCCCACCGCCGCCAACGAGTTCGCCACCGCCAAGCCTAAATCATTATGGCAATGCACGGAAATGATCGCTTTGTCGATATTGGGCACGGTATTGAACAAGAACGAAATCAAGTCCGCATACTCGTGTGGCAAGGTATAGCCGACGGTATCGGGGATATTGATGGTGCGCGCGCCGGACGCAATCGCCGCCTCGACGCAACGCGCCAAGAAGTCGCGCTCGGTGCGCGAACCGTCTTCGGCCGACCACTCCACGTCGTCGGTAAAATTACGCGCAAAGGTCACGCTTTCTTTGACCTTTTCAAACACACGCTCCGGCTCCATCTGCAATTTGTATTTCATGTGCAGCGGGCTGGTGGAAATGAAGGTGTGAATACGCCCCCGCTTGGCGGGTTTAATGGCGTCCGCACAGCGTTCGATATCGCCCTTGGTGGCGCGGGCCAAACCGCACACGGTGGAATCTTTGACGATCTTGGCGATTTCATTGACCGCTTCGAAATCGCCGTCGGAGGCAATGGGGAAACCGGCTTCGATCACGTCGACGCCCATTTCTTCCAGCACCGAAGCGATGCGGATTTTTTCGTCCAAGTTCATTGACGCACCGGGCGATTGCTCGCCGTCGCGCAAGGTAGTGTCAAAAATAATGACGCGGTTGTTTGGGGTGTTCATGGGTTTATTCCTTCAAATTAGGTCTTAGGTTTTGCGGCTGCGCCATGGGGTTGTGCGGTTGCGCCATGGGATTCGCGCGCTCGCGCGGCGGTTTTGCTTACCCCCTAAACACCATCGGTTGAATCGAAGCCGCAGGTGTCAGGGGTACCTAAGAAGAAGGTTCCCGGTCAGCGTCAGGCTGGGCAGCAGGGCCGTGGTCAAGGCGAGCAGCATCGCCAACGCCTGAAACCCCAAAATGGCCCAGGAATTGTCGAACGCTTCAAACTTGGCGGCCAATGCCGTCATCTCTCTCGCCTTTTCACTCATATTCGCCCCGTATATGCGGGTATCTCGATTAAACCCCGCCTGTGCCCCCGGCGTCAACAAGTTTTGATGCTGTGTCTATTCTATTACCTTGAAGGCCATTACCTTAGGGGCAAGGGACTAAAAGCTGTGTTATCCTGATCATCATGACCGACCACATCAATGCCAAACAATACGACGAGCTATCCCGTCAAATCGTCCAGCTTTATGCGTATATGGAACGCATCAAGACCGAAATTGCCGCGGTTAAGCACCCCAACGCACCGATCGACCACTTCAACAAAGTGGCCGACCAGCTTCACGCCATCGTCGAGGCTACCGAAAACGCCACCAACACCATCATGGCCGCGACCGAGGCCACGTCGGCGATCGCCGAAGCCTTAAGGGGTGATATCAGCGCGGAAGAAAAGACCAAACACTTGGACGAGATTAACTTCCACGCCAACCGCGTGTTCGAGGCCTGTACCTTCCAAGACATCACCGGCCAGCGCATTTCGAAAATCATCACCACCATGAACCTGCTTGAAGGCACGCTCAGTTCGTTGGTTGTGATCATCGGCAAGGACAGCATCGCCGCCCTGCCGGTCACAACAGAAAAAAGCAAAGACGGCGAAGTGCCCATGGACGGCCCCGCGCTCAAAGGCGAAGAAAGCGTCAGCCAAGCGGATATCGATGCGTTGTTTGATTGAACAGGTTTGATTGAATAAAAAAGGCGGAGCCTGGTGGCCCCGCCCTTTCATTGTTGAACCTGCGTAAGAACGCTTAGTTCTTGGCTTTATCCACCAGCTTGTTGGCGCCGATCCAGGGCATCATGGCGCGCAGGCGTTCGCCCACTTCCTCGATCTGGTGTTCGGCGTTGCGACGACGGGTGGCCTTAAAGCTCGGCTGGCCGGCTTTGCATTCCAACATCCAATCGCGGGTGAAACGGCCGGACTGAATATCATCCAGCACGCGCTTCATTTCCGCCTTGGTGTCTTTAGTGATGATGCGCGGGCCGGTGACGTAGTCGCCGTATTCCGCCGTATTGGAAATCGAATAACGCATGTTGGCCATGCCGCCTTCATACATCAAGTCGACGATCAGCTTCACTTCGTGCAGGCATTCGAAGTAGGCCATTTCCGGGGCGTAACCGCCTTCAACCAGGGTTTCAAAGCCGTTTTTAATCAGCTCCATCAAGCCGCCGCACAGGACCACCTGCTCGCCGAACAGATCGGTTTCGCATTCTTCCTTGAACGTGGTTTCGATGATGCCGGAACGGCCGCCGCCCACACCCGAAGCATACGACAGCGCCACTTCGAGCGCGTTGCCGGTAGCGTTTTGATGCACCGCCACCAAACACGGTACGCCGCCGCCTTTTTTGTATTCGCCGCGCACCGTGTGGCCGGGGCCTTTGGGCGCGATCATGAACACGTCGATGTCGGCGCGTGGTTCGATCAGGTTGAAGTGGATGTTCAAACCGTGAGCGAATGCCAACGCCGCACCAGCGCGGATGTTTTTGTGAATGTCGGCGTAATAAATGTCCGCCTGCAATTCATCGGGGGTCAGCATCATGATGACGTCGGCCCACTTGGCGGCTTCGGCCACGGTCTTGCAGGTCAAGCCTTCGCCTTCGGCCTTCTTGCGGGTGGCCGAGCCTTCGCGCAGCGCCACGCAGACGTCCTTAACACCGGAATCACGCAGGTTCAGCACATGAGCATGGCCCTGGCTGCCATAACCGACGATGGCGACTTTTTTGCCTTTGATTAGGTTCACATCGGCATCACGATCATAATAGACACGCATTTGTCAGATTTCCTTACTTGGGGGTTTTATCCAAAATCGGTGGAGGGTTTTCCACAATCACTCTTGCCCGGACATGCCTTCCGGCCCGCGGGAGATGGCCACCACACCGGTGCGGGAAATATCCACTAGGCCCAGCGGCTTCATCAGTTCGATAAACGCATCCAGCTTGCCGGTATCGCCGAC
Organism: Rhodospirillales bacterium; assembly: GCA_024653965.1. Classification (GTDB taxonomy): domain Bacteria; phylum Pseudomonadota; class Alphaproteobacteria; order Rhodospirillales; family Magnetovibrionaceae; genus JANLGW01. The sequence goes on along the minus strand of JANLGW010000149.1, from coordinate 90,668 downwards.
AATCTCGAACACAAAACTTTCATTGGTCGCATCCACCACGCGGGCGCGGAAGATATCGGCAATGCGCAAAGACTCGACACGCGGTTCGCCCACGCCATCGACCTTCACCAATGCCAACTCGCGCTCTACGCTCGGGCCTTCGATGGTCAAATCCGAAACCGAATGCACCGGCACCAGACGATTCAGTTGCGCTTTGATCTGTTCGATGATCATAGCCGTGCCCGACGTCACGATGGTGATGCGCGACAAGCCCTGACGGTGACGGGTTTCCGCCACGGTCAGGCTTTCGATGTTATAACCGCGCCCGGAAAACAGGCCGATCACACGCGCCAACACGCCCGGTTCATTATCCACGATCACCGAGATGGTGTGGCGGCGCTCTTCCTCATGATAAGGGTTCGAAGCGTAAATACTGTTGCTCATGTTCTATGCTCCCGCCCCGCCCTAGACCAACACCATGCCGTCTTCGGCAATGGCGCCTTCGGTCTTCACGTCCGCGCCAAAAATCATTTCATTGTGCGCCGCACCCGACGGGATCATCGGGAAGCAGTTTTCTTCCGGCGCCACCGCGACATCCAAGATCACACCGCAATCGGCGTCGAGCATTTCCTGAATAGCGCTATCAAGCTCACCCGGATGCGTGGCGCGCAAGCCTTTAAGGCCGAAGCTTTCCGCCAGCTTCACAAAATCCGGCAGGCCTTCCATGTAGCTTTCGGAATAACGCGAGCCGTGCAGCAGTTCCTGCCACTGGCGCACCATGCCCATGTAATGGTTGTTGAGGATGAACACCTTCACCGGCAATTTATACTGCGCGATGGTGCCCAACTCCTGAATGTTCATCAAGATCGAGGCTTCACCCGCAATGTCAACCACCAAGGCGTCCGGATGCGCCACCTGCACACCCATGGCGGAAGGCAAGCCGTAACCCATGGTGCCTAAACCGCCGGATGTCATCCAGTGGTTCGGGCTTTCAAAGCGAAAATGCTGCGCCGCCCACATTTGGTGCTGCCCCACTTCGGTGGTGATGTACACGTCTTTGCGATGTTTGGTCAGCTCATAAAGGCGCTGCACGGCCAATTGCGGTTTGATGATCTTGTCGTCTTTTTGGTACGCCAGACAATCCTTGGCGCGCCATTCGTTGATCTGTTTCCACCACGATTTCAGGGCTTTCTCATCGACCTTGGCCTGGGTGGACTTCCACACCTTGATCAGATCTTCCAACACGTGCGCCACGTCGCCGATGACTGGTAAATCGACCCGCACGCTCTTGTTGATCGAGCTGGGGTCGATGTCGATGTGGATCTTTTTGGAATTCGGGCTGAACGCATCCAAACGGCCCGTAATGCGGTCATCAAAACGCGCGCCCACGCACAGCATCACGTCGCAGTCGTGCATCGTCATATTGGCTTCATAGGTGCCGTGCATGCCCAACATGCCCAGATACTGTTTATCCGCCGCCGGGTACGCGCCCAGACCCATCAGCGTCAGGGTGATGGGAAATCCCGTCATCTGCGTGAAGTTGGTAAGCAGCTTAGATGCGCCGGGGCCGGAATTGATCACGCCGCCACCCGCGTAAATGATCGGTTTTTTGGCCTTGGCCAGCATCTTCACCGCTTCTTTGATGGCAGCGACGTCGCCCTTGACCTGCGGCTTGTAACTTTTGTGCGTGACTTTGGTCGGCGCGGTGTAATCACCCAGCGCCATCTGCACGTCTTTGGGCAGATCGATCACCACCGGACCAGGACGCCCGCTGGAAGCCACATAAAAGGCCTCATGCATGATGCGCGGCAGGTCTTCGATGGATTTGACCAGATAGTTGTGTTTGGTGCAGGGGCGCGTGATGCCGGTGGTATCGGCTTCTTGAAAAGCGTCGTTGCCGATCAAATGCGTCGGCACCTGGCCGCACAAGCACACCAAAGGAATGGAATCGAGCATTGCATCCAGCAAGCCGGTGACCGCATTGGTCGCCCCTGGGCCGGACGTCACCAAAACGCAGCCGACCTTACCGGTCGAGCGGGCGTAACCTTCGGCGGCATGCACCGCGCCGCCTTCTTGGCGCACCAGCACATGGCGCAGCTTGTTTTGCTTGAAAATTTCGTCGTAGATGGGGAGCACAGCGCCGCCGGGATAGCCAAACACAACCTCAACGCCTTGATCTTGCAAAGCTTTGATCACCATTGCGGCACCGGTTATCTGGTCTTTAGCCATCTTCGTCCTCTAAAATCGTTCTTGGGGCGTGCGCGCCCTCGTTTTTTACCATGACGTTCATTATTTCAATCCGACCGATCACCGCCACAAAGGCTGAAATCCGCCCGAAAGCAACAGGGCCGCCCCCAAGGGGCGGACCCAGCCGCAAGCTAGGGAAACTAGACGCTCAGTCTCCCCCGGTCAACAGAAACTGATGAACAAATGAAAAGATTTTATCTCGATAGCTTTCCGAATATTGCGCAGACAGGACGTAATCGGCGTGAATCTGATTGCGCACCCAGGTCAGTTGACGTTTGGCATAGTTGCGGCTGAGCTGCTGAGCCTCGGCGATGGCGTCTTCCAGGCGCATATCACCACGGATGAATGCCACCAATTGAGGCACACCCAGGGCCTTCATCACCGGCAGATCGGGGGCGATATTTTGGCTCAAAAGCGCCAGCACCTCATCCACCACCCCCGACGCCACCATGTTGGAAAACCGTTTATCGATCGCGGCATAAAGCCGATCGCGCGGCGGTACGATGGCGATGGTGGCAAACTGCGCGCCCGGCAATGGCGGGGTTCGCGGTTCGTCCAACCAGGCGGAAAAAGGCCGCCCGGTATAGGTCGACACTTCCCACGCGCGCAGCAGGCGCTGCGTATCGCCCACCGGCAGGCGTTCGGCGCTGGCCGGGTCCAGCTTGGCCACTTCGTCCTTAAACGCCTCGGCCCCCAATTCATCATAGCGCGCGCGGGCTTGGGCGCGCACCGAGGCGGGAGTATCGGGGATGGGGCTCATGCCTTCGCTTAGGGCCTGCAGATAAAGGCCCGTGCCGCCGACGATGATGGGCAAACGGTTTTCACCCCAGGCGGCCTCGATCTCAGCCTTTGCCATCTCCACCCAACGGCCTGCGCTGCACGATTCACGCCCGTCCACGACCCCAAACAAGCGGTGCGGTACGCGATTTTCGTCTTGAATGGACGGCCTAGCCGTCAACACCCTCAATTCCCTATAGACCTGCATCGAATCCGCGTTTATCACGGTGCCAGAGAAACGCTCCGCCACGTCCATGGCCATTGCCGACTTGCCGCTGGCGGTCGGTCCGGCGATGATTAAAACGGAACCGTCTTTCTTATGTTTTGGCAGCGATTGGTCTTGTGCCCGCATGGACAACGTTCTCACCTTAATTGCAAACCCGGCAAACACCGTGCTGGACGATAACACGGTTTCGGCGGCGCGGCGCGCCTTGACCTCGCTCAATGTCGACACCGCCCCCGCCGATTGGCTGGCCCCCGGTCAAGCCGTCGACATCGCCTTTTCTGCCACGTCGTTTTTGGCCGTCGAAACCTGCGTGCGCCAAGCTTTGAATGGCCAAGCCCTAGACGTCATCGCGCAAAGCGCCTATCGGCGCAAGAAAAAGCTGCTCATTGCCGATATGGATTCCACCATCGTCACCGGCGAAACCTTGGATGAATTGGCCGCCTTTGCCGGGCTTAAAGATAAAATTGCCGCCATCACCCAGCGCGCCATGCAGGGCGAGTTGGATTTCGCCTCGGCCCTGCGCGAACGCGTGGCGATGCTGGGCGGCCTCGACGAAAGTTTTCTGGCCCAGACCATGAGCGGCATCAAGCTGACGCCCGGCGCCGAAGCCCTGATCGCCACCATGCGCGCCAATGGCGCGGTCACGGCGCTGATCTCGGGCGGGTTTTCCTATTTCACCGACCGCGTGCGCCAACGCGTCGGTTTTGATTCATCGCTCGGCAATCAGCTCGGAATCAAAGACGGCAAGCTCACCGGCCAAGTGATCCCGCCCATCGTCGACAAAGACACCAAGCTCAACATGCTGACCGACACCGCCGAACAGTTAGGCTTGGGCATGTCCGACACCATGGCCATCGGCGACGGCGCCAACGACGTGCCAATGCTGACCGCCGCAGGCTTAGGTATCGCTTTTCACGCCCACCCCATCGCCCGCCAAGCCGCCCGCGCGCGGCTTAATTATGCCGACCTTACGGGCGCACTGTTCGTGCAGGGCTATCGGTTGGATGAGTTTGCAACCTAAATCTTAGCGACCCTGAAACGATAATAACCCCGGAAACGTGATGGATGCCCTTGTCTGAGAAGGGACAAAGCGCTACAACAACCCTATCGTCATAGGGCTACACGGGGGTGCCGGTCCTAAAAATGACGCAAAACCAAAAAAAATATGCTGTGCGACCTAAAACAGGGACCCTTAGGGCAATGACCGATGCCATGAAAGCAACAAGTTCCTCTGTGGTTCCGGCCACGGACGGCAACGGTGTGATTGGCGAGATGACGCCATTCGCCATGACCGACACGCTGAATGCAATTTCAGACATGGTGTGCGTCTGTATCGACGGCGTTATTCGCCACATCAATACATCGGGCGTCGCCATTCTCGGCGCTGCCAATCGCGAAGCGTTAATCGGCCTAACGTTCCAAAACCTGATCTGCGACGATTTTGCCGCGACCATCGACGACATTTTGGCAGTCATCGCGGATGAAACCAACGCCACCCCCATGCACGTCAAATGCCTGAACGGCAAACTCGAAAGCCTCGCCATTCAGGTCAAAAGGCTCCCTGAACTCGGCGCGCATGCTTACGTCGTCATCGGCCAAAGCCTCACCCGTCAGGTCGAATTGTCCGCAGCCTTGCATCAAGGCGAAGTGCGCTTTCGCAAACTGGTGCATAGCGCCTTGGACCTCATCTGTGTTTTAGACGACGGCATCATCAGCTACATCAATCAGGCAGGCTTATTGGTGCTGAAAGCCGCCCACGAAAGCGAAGTGGTCGGCAAACCGTTCAGCGCATTCCTCCATCCTGATTACCAAGAAATTTTCAATGGCGATATCAGCGAATTGGCAGAAGAAAACATGCTGATCCGACTGCGCCTAAACGATCTCAAACAAAATTACTTCGATGGAGAAATGGGCATCACCCTCCTGGAAATGGGAAAAACGATGCGCTGCATGATCGAAGTGCGCGACATTACCGCCCACAACCGCGCGGTCACGGCGTTACGCCACTCCATTGAAACATTGGAGCAGCGGGTCGAGGAACGCACCCGCGAACTGCAAGAAGAAGTGACCGAACGCCGCCGCGCCGAAGAAATGCTGCGCCATGTGGCATCGCATGACGGCCTCACCGATCTGCCCAACCGTTCATTGCTGATGGATCGGCTGAACAAAGCCATCCACCGCGCACACCGCGACAACAAAAAATGCGCGGTTATGTTTATCGATCTGGACGGCTTCAAGCCCATCAACGACACCTTAGGGCACGACATGGGGGACTTGCTGCTGCGCGTAGTCGCCAACCGATTGACGGCCACGATCCGCGAAACGGACACGGCTGCACGTTTCGGTGGCGACGAATTCGTTTTGATTCTCACCGACCTGGAAAAAGCGGATGATGCCTTGCCTGTCGGCAAAAAAATATTGGATGCCCTAAGGCAACCGGTCGATCTCAACGGCAACGACGCCCATATCGGCGCCAGCATCGGCATCGCCGCGTATCCCGATCATGGGCTCAATGCCGAAGAGGTGCTCAAACAAGCCGATACCGCCATGTACGCGGTCAAGGAAAGCGGTAAAAACGCTTATGTCATGGCAGCGGAAGAACCATCGTAAAAAGCAGCAGTATCGTTTGCTCAACAAAAAGCCCCGCCACAAAGGCGGGGCTTTTGTTTACACAGAGGCTTAACGTTACCGCAGGCGAACCGCCACAAACCGGAACCCGCCTTGAGCTTCCACAAGCAGCAGCACCGAACGTTTGCCTGCGTTCTTGGCGGCATCGACCAGACGCACGACATCGTCGGGGCTCGCCACTTTTTCTTGGCTTACTTCCGCCAAGATATCACCGGGCCGGATGCCTTCCTCAAACGCCGGACCGGTATCGTCGACATCGGTAATCACCACGCCTTCGACCGTATCCGTCAGACCAAAACGCTCGCGCAACACGTCCGTCACGGGCGATACACCCAGACCCAGCATGGCAACCGTTATCGGCTCAGCCTCGGGGGCATCGCTGGGTTGAGCGGTTTCCCCTTCGGCGACCTGATCGTTTTCGTCAAGTTTCCCAATGGAGACTTTAAGCATCACCATCTTGCCGTCGCGCCACACTTTCACCGCCACTGCACGGTCTACTTCCGTAGCCGCGACGATGCGGGGCAATTGACGCATTTCGGTAACGGGCTTGCCGTCGAATTCCAAGATGACGTCGCGTGGTTTAATGTCCGCGTTGGCGGCCGGGCCGCCTTCGATAACACTGGCCACCAATGCGCCTTCGGTTTTTTTCAGGCCTAAAGTTTCGGCGATGGCCGGCGTCACCACTTGAATGTGTACACCCAACCAACCGCGCAACACTTGGCCGTGATCGATCAACTGCTTGATCACCGGCTCAGCGGCGCTGGAAGGAATGGCAAAGCCGATCCCCACGCTACCGCCAGAAGGCGAGAAGATGGCGGTATTGATGCCGATGACTTCACCGTTCATGTTGAACATCGGTCCGCCGGAGTTGCCGCGGTTGATCGAGGCGTCGGTCTGAATAAAATCATCATAAGGACCGGCGTTGATGTCGCGACCCCGCGCGGAAATAATGCCTGCCGTGACCGTTCCGCCCAGACCAAACGGGTTGCCGATAGCCACCACCCAATCGCCCACCCGGGCAGTGGTGGAATCGCCAAACGAAACCGAAGACAACTTACGCTCGGCATGCACCTTCAGCACCGCCAAGTCGGTTTTGGCGTCACGCCCGACGATATCGGCCTTCATGCGTGTGTCGTCATGAAGAATGACGTAAACCTCGTCCGCATCCTGAACGACGTGGTTATTGGTCACCACGTAAGTATCGCCATTGCTGCGATAATCGATGATGAAGCCGGAACCCAGAGACGTCGCCTTGCGGCGCTGAGGCTGATCACCCTGCGGCGCATTCTTTTCCATAAAATCCTTGAAAAAATCTTCAAATGGCGAACCCGGAGGGAATTGCGGCATTTCCGGAGCGCCCCGGCTTTCGATCACCTGAGTGGTGGAAATATTGACCACCGCCGGCAGCAGTTTATCCGCCAAATCGGCGAAACTTTCCGGTGCGGTTTTAGCCTCAGCGGGGGAAACAACTGCCGCCGTCAATACCAAGGCCCATGCCAGGGCCGCCGATTTGACCAACGTCGTTATGCTATTCTTCTTCATTTTCTCTTTGCTTTCCAAACGCCTCATCATGGACGTATTCTCGCAGTCCGACCTTACCCAGCCCAATATCTTCAAATATTCACGCATTTAACACTAATAGACACCAAATGGGGAGGAAGTATGGCGAAATCTCGCAATTCTTAAGACCTCTTTGCCATTTAAGGCATCGCCTCCTGACCTAACAGGCGAACGGCCAGCCATACCACAAAGACCCCCAACGCCACGCTCGCCAGTGCCGCGCTACGAATCTGCGCGGGCGGCAACGCCAGCATCTGCGCCATAACGCGGCGCATGAAATCGGGAAACAGGGCATAAAGCAAGCCCTCAATCACCAGCATTAAACCAAAGGCCGCAGCCAAATCCTTGAAATCCATGCCCATTCCTAGCGTCCTGCCCCAGAAATACGTTACACGTAATTTCTGGGATAAGCAGGCCACAAAATATTGAATCTAGGGCGATTCACGCAACAGGTTGAAGCAACAATGCCTCAACCTGTTGCGATCACACTCTAGATGCAACGACCCGCACCGGATTGGTGCGGGTCGCTGTATCGTCGGTCGCGTCGTTTGCCGTCTTAATAAACGGCCCCACGCATCGTTACTTCTTAACCACACCCGTCTGATCATTGAAGAAGCGGAAGAAATCACTATCCGGCGACAACACCAAATTGGTATCGCCCCCCGCCAGCGCCGCGCGATACGCCGTCATAGAACGATAGAACGCGAAGAATTCCGGATCCTGACTGTATGCTTGACCCAGTACCCGGTTGCGCTCGCCATCGCCCTCACCGCGCAAAATCTGTGCTTGGCGTTGAGCTTCGGCGATAATCACCACCTTGTCGCGGTCGGCGCGCGAGGTGATTTCGAGTTTTGCCTTTTCACCGTCAGCCCGCAGTTGGTTCGCTTCCTTGACACGTTCCGACCGCATGCGGTCATACACGTTTTGGGAAATTTCCGGCGGCAAGTCGGTGCGCACCACACGAACGTCCAAAATTTCGATGCCGTAATCTTGGGTTTCCAAAGCCAAACGCTTTTGGATTTCGTCCATAATGGTCAGGCGCTTTTCCGACAGCAAGTCGCCCAAGCTATTGCGCGCCATCGAGTTGCGCACGCTGGAGTTCAAAATACGCCCCACCTGATCGCGGAACTGCGCCTCGGTGCGCAGGGCCTGGAAGAAACGAAGCGGATCTGTGATGCGGTAACGCGCGAATGCGTCCACGTTGATGCGCTTTTGATCGCTTAAAATCACCTGGCCCGGAGGCGGATCAAGATCGAGAATGCGACTGTCGTAATAAACCACATCCTGAATGAACGGCATTTTGAAGTGCAAGCCCGGATCGCGGACCTGACGCAATGGGTTGCCGAACTGCATCACCATGGCCTGTTCGGTCTGATCCACGGTGAACATGGCCGACGATCCGCCGATGCCCAAGGCCAGGGCGATTACACCTAAAATTACGAGTCCTTTATTCATCACTGGCCACCGCTCTTTTTGTTGAGTTCAGGGAGCGCCAGATAAGGCACCGCACCAGCACCGTTCTGATCCAAGATCACCTTGTTGGAGTTTTTCATAATCTCTTCCATGGCTTCCAAATACAGACGCTGGGTCGTGACATCCTTAGCCGCCTTATAGGTCTCAAACACAGACAGGAAGCGTTTTGCTTCACCCTCGGCTTCTTTGGTGACCTGCTCTTTGTAGGCTTCGGCCTGTTGCAAGATCTGCGCGGCCTGACCCTCGGCGGTAGGAACAACCTGATTGGCGTAGGCCTGAGCCTCGTTCTTTTTGCGATCCAGATCCTGGCGTGCGGACTGCACATCGTTGAACGCGTCGATGACCTGCGCGGGCGGGTCTACCTTTAACAGTTGAACCTGCAAAATGGTGACGCCCGCACCCAACTCGTCAAGCATGACCTGAAGCGCTTCACGGGTCTTGTCGGCGACAAGCTCGCGATCGCGGGTCAAAGCATTTTCCAAATTGGTCAGGCCAATGGCTTCACGCATGGCGCTTTCGGCGGCCACTTTGATCGTGCCTTCCGGATCGCGGATGTTGAACAGGTAATCCCCTGCACTTTTCACCTTCCACTGAACCGTAAACTGTACATCGATAATGTTTTGATCTTGGGTCAGCATCAGGCTTTCTTCCAAGATCGAGCGTTCCGGCGTGACGGTTCGGTTAAAACCCTGCGTCTGCCCGGCGCCGACAAAACCCACGTCAACCCGACGCACCGCCTCGACGTTCGGCGTCAACACCTTGCCGATGGGGCTGGGAAAAAACCAATGCAACCCAGGCCCTGAATCTTTTGTCGGCATATGCTCGCCAAACAGCATGACCACACCCTGGTGGCCTGCGTCGACGCGATAGATACCGCTGCCCAGCCACAGCACGACGACTGCAACCACCGCCAAACCGATCGCGCGACCGGAACCGAAGCCCCCGGGCATAAGGTTTTTGAGGTTATCTTGCGAACGGCGCAACAGTTCTTCGATGTCGGGGGGCTGTGATCCGCCGCCGGAGGATCCGCCGCCGCCACCCCAGGGTCCGCCGCTATTACCGCCGCCGCCCCACGGACCGCCGCCACCTTGAGGTTTCCATGCCATACGCTAAATTTCCTTCAGGTTAGGTTGTCATTAAGACCGTGTAGGGATAAAACCTCCCCCATGATCTGAAATATTTTGTTTTTCTAATACGACGCCCTATATCAGGGTTCGTACCGTATATAGGCCAGCTAACCGAACCGCGCAATGTCAACCAAGACTAGACCATGACATTCACGCTCAAGATTACGGTTGAAACAGGGATATCTGCTCGTTTTTGGAGATTTCAAGCATGTCGCAAGTCTTAGAAGAAAATATTCTCAAAGCTCTCGCCACCATTATACATGGCGACAAGAACATTGTTGAAAAAGGGATGGTGCAAGGTCTGCAGGTTCAAGATGGCCATGTCGTGTTCGCCATCGTCGTAGACCCCCAGGTCGGCGCTAAAGCCGAACCGATCCGCAAAGCTGCGGAAGAAAAAGTCTACGCCATGGAGGGCGTCTTATCCGCCACCGTCGTGCTGACGGCGGAAAAAGAACCCGGTGCGCCAACCCAACAAAGCGGCCATAGCCATGGCCATAAAGCCCCGCCCCAACAGGGCGGACCCCTGCTGCCGGGCGTGAAGGCCATTATCGCCGTGGCCTCGGGCAAGGGCGGCGTGGGCAAATCCACCACCACCGTCAACTTAGCGCTGGCGCTGCACGCCCAAGGCCTCAAGGTGGGGCTACTGGACGCCGATATTTACGGCCCATCCATCCCGCGCATGCTGGGCATCACCGGCGAGCCATCCTCAAGCGATGGCCAACACTTGGACCCCATGGAAGGTCACGGCATCAAATGCATGTCCATGGGTTTCTTGGTTGAAGAAGAAACGCCGATCATCTGGCGCGGCCCAATGACCCAAACCGCGCTGATGCAAATGCTACGCGACATCGCCTGGGGCGAGCTGGACGTCATGATGATCGACATGCCGCCGGGCACCGGCGACGTGCAACTCACCATGGCCCAACAGGTTCCCCTGACCGGGGCGGTAATCGTTTCCACCCCTCAAGACATCGCGTTGCTTGATGCGCGCAAGGGCCTCAACATGTTCCGCCAAGTGGACGTGCCGGTTCTCGGCATCGTTGAAAATATGAGCTACTTCGAATGCCCGCACTGCGGCGAGCGCACCGATGTGTTCAGCCATGGCGGTGCCAGGGAAGAAGCCGAACTTCTGCAAGTCGACTTCCTGGGCGAGATTCCGCTGGACATCAAGATTCGCGAAACCTCAGACAGCGGCCACCCGATTGTCGATCAAGACCCCACCAGCCCCCACGCCAAGGCCTATAAGGCCATCGCCAAGGCGATGTGGGAAAAAGCCTGCGCAAAACTAGAAGCGAAGGCCGCCTCGGCGCCAAAAATAATTCAATAACAAAACGCTACGAGCAAAGGACAATTCCGTACAGGGGCGGCTTAACAAAGCCGCCCTTTTCGGCGGGTGCAGACGTTTACCCACTCGCGATTTGGTCGTAAATTGTCTATTAATTTGTTTCGTTCTAAGGTATGTTGATTCGCGTATGTTGCAATGCAACCTAACTATTCGTATTCCGTAGGGGAAGTCATGACTTTCAAATTTGGGCTCGCAGCTCTCGCCGCCGTCGGCGCAACTCTTCTCACCTCATCCGCCATAGCGCAGGATGCCGGTCCCTATGTGGGCGTCGGCGTTGGTTTTGTGGATGCACCGTCAACCACCGTCACCGACACCGCCAGCCGTTCCGTCAAGTTTGACAATGGTCTCATGGGTTCCTTGGCGCTGGGCTACGATTACGGCTCGAACTGGCGCGCGGAAGTCGAACTGTCGCGCCGCGCGAACGATCTCGATAGCGTTGCTGGCGCAACCGCCGCAGGCAAGATGCAGGCCACCAGCCTGATGGCCAATGCGATTTATGATTTCGATATCAACAGCCCCGTCACGCCGTACCTTGGTGCCGGTCTCGGCTTCAGCCAGGTAAAGCTGAAAAACGCCTCGCCCTTCGGCGCTTCGTCGATCAACGATTCCGACCGTGCGCTGGCCTACCAGGGCATCGCGGGCCTATCGTATGCGGTAAACGAAACCATCGATCTGTTCGCAGATTACCGTTACTTCGCTACCCGCGACTTGGACGTGAACACTGCGGCTGGCACCGCTGCATCATTTGACGCCAGCACCCACTCCGTCATGGCCGGGCTACGCTTCAACTTCGGCGCGCCCAAGCCGCAGATGAAACCGGAACCGGTTGCCGCCGTGGCGCCTGTGGCTGCACCGGCACCCGCACCGAGCCTGCCGAAAAACTACATCGTGTTCTTCGATTGGGACAAAGCCGATATCACCCCGGAATCTGCGGCGATCATTCGCACCGCTGCGTCCAACGCGGGTGCCATGAAAATGGTGCGTTTGGACCTGACCGGCCACGCTGACCGTTCCGGTACGGATGCCTATAACTTGAAACTTTCCAAACGCCGCGCCGATGCAGTCAAGGCGATGTTCAAGGACTTAGGCTTCAAGGACAATGAAATATCGGTGGTCGCTAAAGGCGAAACCGATCCGTTGGTGCCCACCGACGATGGCGTGCGCGAACCGCAAAACCGCCGGGTGGAAATCGTTATGCCCTAACGGCAGGACAACACCGCAATATGCAAACGGGGCGCTTGTTTAAGCGCCCCGTTTTCTTTTCAGATTTTCATGAAATCAATTTTTTTCGGGCTCTGGCTGCGGCTCGGCATCCGCCACCTCGACGCAACTGCGAATGCCGTGGTCTGAAGCCGAAGGACTGGTATGCGCCAACTGAAACAAATCCTGCGTCGGAGCGCTCAGCACCGCCTCAAAGCGCGACTTGGCTTGTTCGCAAAACACCTGGTTGGATTGAATAAGGCTACGCTGGGACGCCGTATTGGCCAGACGCGTCACCATCCGATTGAGACGATCAGGACCGGCGGCCAATCCATATTGTTCAACAAAAAAGGTGCGAAGTTGCGCACCTTGATCTTTGAGAAACGGCTTGAACGTGGTCACGAAGGCGTTATAGCTCTGACGCTGGCCGCACGTTAGCGCGGCGACCATCAATTCGCTTTGCAATACCCGCAGTTCCAACGCCCGGCGCGCATCGCGATCGGCGCACGCCTCAGCCTTCGCAGGCTGTGCGGACGTCAATACACTGCCCATCAGGGCCGCACACAGGCTTAAGGTCAAAACGCGTTTCGTCATTATTCCCCCAAATCTGAGGTCAATATAACCCCATTTAGGGCTTCATCCTAAGCAAAATTTTAGCTCAGGCCCATGTGCGGCGTCACTGCATGGGGAGGAAATACCCTAAAAAGACGCATCAATCGAACAATGAATCAATATCGTCTTGAGAGATGCCGCGCCCTTCCAATTGAGGGCCCTCGAGCAATTTTTCGTCTTCACTGCGGGCATCGGCAGGCAATTCGACACCAATAAACTCTTCCTCGCCCCAGATGTTGATCATGGTGAGAATGCGCTCTTCCAAGTAATTGATGGTGCGCACCACCTTGCCGGTACGCTGGCCGGTGATGTCTTGAAAATTGCAGTTTTCAAAAATCCTGATCACCAGATCGGAAATTCGCGCCACATCATCTTGAATCTTCACATCGTCGGTGCGATCCCGAATGGCCTGGGCTAAATCCTGAATGTCTTCGGAAGCGCTCAAAATATTATTGGTCGCTTCCTCGGTCGCTTTGACGATGGCGCCCAGTTCCATGGCTGCGGTGGTGAATTTATCATCGTGTTCACCGGGTTTATGAAGAGCCGCGATTTCGGCCTTGGTCTTATCGATGCTGCCCTTGAGGTCATGCAACTGGCCGCGCAACACCGACATTTCCGGCAGATTATCGACCACGGGCCGAGCCGCGTTTGCCGATTCCTCAATCAGCTTTTTTACCTCTGCGATGGCCTTCAATACCGCTGCATTATCGGGCCCATGCGCGCGCGCAGGCATAGGCTCGCCGCGTTTTTCCATCATGCTGCGCTCGGCCGAAAACAACTTTCGCTGAGAATCGTAGGACATCGTGCTTCCCCAGTGCGCGTTTTAGACACGCGTCATTGATCAAATCCCTTGAAAAGTGCCCCGGCGCAGAAAAAAACGCAATCCCCCAATCAAATTAGGGCCTTTGCGATATCCTTATGTCTCAAGCTCTTCGCGTTTGATAATGGTCTGGGTACCGCGCTTGGTGTCGAATTGCGACGGCGCCAAGTCGGTATGCAGGGCTAGGCGGGGATGGTGAGCGACCATTTCGGCATGCATCCAGTGCATGACATCACGCAACGTCGAATGCACTGTATTTTGCGAACGCAACTCAATCACGTAAACCATCTGCGGCAAGGTATAGACCGTCTGGCAACGTACCTTGGCGCCCAAGGGATAGAGATACTGCTTGTCTTCGGCGTGTGCGTCCAGTCTAGCGATGGCGGCATATTGCCCTGCGATCAAGGCCTTGGCCTCGCCGCGCAGGGGTTCGGGCAATTCTTCCACATACCAGTCGTGAAAGCCGCGTTCGCCGGTCAACAGCGGAATGCGGCACACGCCGTTGCGATGGCGCTGCAGATCGCGATACGAGCCGTAATCGAGATCAAAGGTGCAGGTGTACTGACCATAACCGTCCAAATAGCGCGGCAAATTGGTCTTCGCCGGACGATCCGCAATCACATCCAATTCCGCCGCTTCGAGCGCCGCGTTATCCACCGTGGCCGTAAATTTAAGATCCGGCTGGGTACTGGGGAAGAAGCTGGAATCCAGGTAATGAGTCTTGGCCGCCGTTTTTTCCAGATAGGCTTCGGTGGCGGGGTAATCTTTGTGGCTGAAACTTGCCGGATAGTGCTGGCGCAACACGCCCAAGCAGCCATCGGCGATATCGCGGACTTCTTGCAACGGGTGATGGCGCATCAGGTGCAGTTTATCGGCGGCTTGGCGCAAATTCGTGGACCACGCCAACTGCGACGTGATACCCGCCGGCAAAAACCCGCGCAAAATGTCAAAGCCGCGCGCCTTGATGGCGTTTTCCCACACCCGCTCTTTTTCCCCTGCGCTTAAGGGGAACTGTCCCTTTAAGTGCGCTTCCAAGGGAGCGAGGCTGGCCAAATAAAAATCCATCCATTTTTGCAAAATGGCCTGGCTTTCCGCCGTATTGATGGGATCGACGATGGCCTGCTTGGAAAAGTCGATGTAACGCGTCGAACTTTCCTGGCCGCTATAAAGCGGATTGTCCTGCACCGCCTTGCACGCGAGAATGGAAAGCCCCTCGATAAACAACGTGGTGGTGCCGCAATCGCCGATCGATGCGTGGCCATAACCGACGTAATAACTTTCCATGAACTTGGCCGAGCCGCGCTCTTTGACCATCTGCAAATGTTTGCGCGCGCTATCGGCGGAACGCGAATACAGCGCCTGCAGCATTGCGGTCGCTTCCGGTCCCTGATCGTCGACGATAAAAATGTCCGCCATCGGCTGAAAAGCCCCCCAAACTGGCCGTTTTCCGAAAGAATCACCCGCGGGCGATTCGCGCAGGGATCATAGCACGGATCACCGATTATTTTCCGCCAAGCGCAACGTTTTGCATTTTTCTGCTTTCCCAACGGCGAACCTTTGCAATGCGGGTCCGAGAGGCCTATATTTGAGGTGCTGGTTCGTCCAGCTATGACGATAAACGTTATATGGAATAAGCGTATCGGACCCGGGGGCGGTACCCGGCGCCTCCACCATATTCCGGCGGCCTGTCGAAGTTTTTGGCAGACGGTCGGTTTTTGAGGGGGCGAAATAGGATCGACGAGCGTGGTAAAGATATGACTTTCGTCCGGCATGGTACCACCGATATCGGGCTACTCTTACAAATGCTAACGATAACGAAGCATTTGCGGTTGCCGCCTAACGGCTAAGTAACCACGGGGTTCGGGGGGCACCTGGCAACAGAAGCCCCCCACTTTAAAGAGTGCATGAGGGCGCCCGCCAAGACACAACGAAAACTAGGGCGCAACAAAAACCAAGGCGCAATAAAATATGACCGAAGAAACGCTCCGTTATGACATCTGGGTAGAAGAGGCGCTGCGCAGTGTCATCAAGAAGACCCTTATTCATGTCGCGGCGCACGGTCTACCCGGCGATCATCATTTCTACATCTCGTTTCTTACCCAAGATAAGGGCGTCGCCATTCCCGGGCGTCTGCGGGCGCAACATCCCAACGACATGACCATCGTGCTGCAATACCAGTACGATAACCTGCAGGCGGGCGAAGATGCGTTTTCCGTGTCGCTCAGCTTCGGCGGCATCAAAGAACGCTTAGTCATCCCCTACGCTTCCGTCATTTCCTTCGCCGATCCGTCGGTCAACTTCGCGCTGCAGCTTAAAATGCTGCCCATGGGCGATGATGAAGACGGTTATGAAGACGAAGATGAACACTTCGACGCCGAACATTTGAATTTTCTCGACGAAGCCCGTCGGGAAAATGGCGAGAAAACGAACGCCGCCCACGATGACGATGACGAACCGAAAACCGGCGAAGTCATCACACTGGACGCCTTTCGCAAAAAATAATTTCCCTCTCCTGACGAGCGAGGCTCCGCGCCATGAGCGACTCCAAGAGCACCGGGCCCACTTCCACCGGATTTGACGAGATTTTCAACTTAGGCCCGGACACGACCGAGTATGAGCGCTTGGATGGCGACTACCTCGACATTCACACGATCAAAGGCCGCACCCTCTTAGAAATCGCGCCGCAAGCGTTGACCGACTTGGCCTGCCGGGCGTTTCGCGATATTTCGCATCTGCTGCGCCCATCGCACCTCAAACAGCTCAGTTCCATCCTCGACGACAGCCAAGCATCCGCCAACGACCGCTTCGTGGCGTTGGAACTGCTGAAGAACGCCAACATCGCGGCGGGCGGCGTGCTGCCCATGTGCCAAGACACCGGCACCGCCATCATCTCCGCCAAAAAGGGCGAAAATGTATGGACTGGCGGACGCGACGCCAGCGCTTTGTCCGAGGGCATACTCAAGGCCTATACCGAAAACAATCTGCGCTACAGCCAGTTGGCGCCGCTTTCCATGTACAAGGAAGCCGGAACCGGCAACAACCTGCCCGCCCAGATCGACATTTCCGCCGTACCGGGAAACGCCTACAAATTTCTGTTCATCGCCAAAGGCGGCGGTTCGGCCAACAAGACGTTCTTGTTCCAGCAGACCACCGCGCTGCTCAACCCCAAATCCATGGATGCGTTTTTACGTGCGGAACTGCCCAAGCTCGGCACCGCCGCTTGTCCGCCCTATCATCTGGCCATCGTTATCGGCGGTTTGTCGGCGGAAATGAACTTGAAAATCGTAAAGCTCGCCTCCACCCACGAACTCGACGGCCTGCCCACCCAAGGCAATTCATACGGCCATGCCTTCCGCGATTTGGAATTGGAAGCCCAGGTGCTGGCCATGACCCAGCAATTCGGCATCGGCGCGCAGTTCGGCGGCAAGTATTTCTGCCACGACGTGCGCGTGGTGCGCCTGCCGCGCCATGGCGCGTCGTGCCCGGTCGGCATTGGTGTATCGTGCTCCGCCGACCGTCAGGCGCGGGCCAAGATCACCACCGAAGGCGTATTCATCGAACGCCTGGAAACCGACCCCGCCAAATACCTGCCCGACATCGATGCCACGGCGCTTTCCGGCGAAGTGGTGCATATCGACCTAAATCAGCCCATGGATGACGTGTGCAAGGCGCTTTCTGCCCACCCCATCCGAACGCGCCTCAGCCTTACCGGCACCTTGATCGTGGCGCGCGACTTGGCGCACGCCAAATTGAAAGAACGCTTGGACGCAGGCGAACCCTTGCCCGACTATTTCAAAAACCACCCGGTGTATTATGCCGGGCCCGCAAAAACGCCGAAAGGTTACGCCGCCGGTTCTTTCGGCCCCACCACGGCGGGGCGCATGGATGGTTATGTCGATCAATTCCAGGCCGCTGGCGGCTCCCGGATCATGCTGGCCAAAGGCAATCGCTCCCAAGCGGTCACCCAGGCATGCCAAAAACATGGCGGATTTTACCTCGGCTCCATCGGCGGGGCGGCGGCGGAGCTGACCCATCAATCCATCCGCCATATGGAATGCGTGGAATATCCGGAACTCGGCATGGAAGCCATCTGGAAGATCGAGGTCGAAAACTTCCCCGCCTTCATCGTCGTCGACGACAAGGGCCACGATTTCTTCGCCGACATCAAGGCCACCACCACCGGCATCATCAACGGCCAAGATTCAGGCTGATGACGTGAGACCCATTATGGGCCTGCCCCATCTGCTCATCGACGGCCCCGACGACGCACCCTTTACCATCGCCTTAGCCCATGGCGCAGGCGCGGCTATGGATAGCCCCTTCATGCAAGCCTTCGCCGAAGGGCTGGCGGCTCGGGGGCTAAGGTGCGTGCGCTTTGAGTTTCCCTACATGGCCGCACGAAGGGTGGATGGCAAAAAACGCCCGCCCGATCGCGCTCCCGTCTTAATCGAAACTTGGCGCACCGTCATCGCACACCTAAACCACGGTTCTTTGGTGATCGGCGGCAAGTCCATGGGCGGGCGTATCGCGTCAATGGTGGCCCACGCCCTGGAGGACGAAGACCAGCCGGTTCGCGGCCTGATTTGTTTAGGTTATCCGTTTTACCCGCCGGGCAAACCGGAAAAGGCCGCCGGGCGCTTAACACACTTAACCACCCTCAAAACCCCCACCTCGATCGTGCAAGGCACGCGCGACACTTTCGGCGGATACGAGCAAGTCGCGGCCTTGGCGTTTTCCCCCATGGTGCGCGTGAAATGGCTGGAAGACGGCGATCACGGCTTCAAACCGCGCAAGGCCTCTGGCCGCTCTGAGCTGCAAAACTGGAACGAGGCGCTCGACGCCATGGACGCCTTCGTGCGCGCCCTTTAAGCTTGGCCCCATGATGTTGCCCGTTGATGCCCCTACCTTGTTCACGTTCATGCTCACCGCGTCGGCCATCGTGCTGACGCCGGGGCCTGACACGCTGATCATCTTGCGCTACGCCATCCGTTCCGGCCCGCGTGTAGGTCTGGCCACGGTAGCGGGCGTGCAAGCCGGGCTGGTCGGGCATACGGTGTTGGCGGTGCTGGGCATATCGGTACTGATCGCTTCGATTCCTTGGTTGTTCAAGACCGTGGCCGTAGCGGGCGCAGCCTATATCGCATGGATCGGAATACAGAGTTTTCGCCCCCACGGCCTTTTACAGGTGGGAACCGACGGCAAACCGCCGGTGAGCGTAGCCAAGGCCTTTCGCGACGCCATTTTCTGCAACCTGCTCAACCCCAAGGTGATCTTGCTGTTTTTGGCACTGTTTCCCAACTTCATCGACCAGAGCCGCGACGATGTTCCCGCCCAACTGATCACCCTGGCGCTGAGCCTGATCCTCATCAACACCCTGTGGCAGGCACCATTGGCGCTGGCCGCCGAACCGGTGCGGGGCTGGCTGAAAAACCCGCGCACCTATAAAATGGTCATGCATTCGACCGGCGTGCTACTGATCACCGTCGCCGCCTTGATGCTTTATGAAAATTTGTTCCGGGGATCCTAAACCGTGGCGTTCAGCAAGGAATTCAGCGATTTCATCGTCGAGCAGCTCGAGCCCATCGGTCCGGTTCAAGTGAAACGCATGTTCGGCGGCGCAGGTCTTTATCTGGACGGCACCATCTTCGCCATCCTTGCCGATGATGTGCTGTATTTTAAGGTCAATGAGGCCAACGAAGCGGATTTTATCGCCGAAGGCATGGCGGTTTTTGATCCCTTCGGCGACCCAAAACGCCAAATCCGCTCGTACCGCGAATGTCCGCCGCGCCTGCTGGAAGACCCAGACGAGCTCGGCCAATGGGCGCGCTCCGCCTGGGCAGTCGGGCGGCGCGCAGAAGCCGCAAAAACCCCCAAAAAACACCGCAAATCCAAATCGGAGTAAGGCAATGGCCCTCGATCTCGATACCTCTGCCTACCGCATGCGCAAGCACTCCATTTTATTGGACGGGCATCAAACCTCGATAACGCTGGAAGACGCATTTTGGGATGCGCTGGTTGCCATCGCCAAAACCCGGGACGTTTCCGTCAATAAGCTAGCGACCGAGATCGACCACGCCCGCACCACCAATTTATCATCGGCGCTGCGCGTATTTGTGCTGAGTGAGCTTAAAGCCCCTTCATCAACTGCTTGATCATCTGTTCGGGCGTCAGCTTCTTTTGCGCCGGAGCCTGGTCTTGCGTCGGCGGCGGCGGCAATGAGCCGTCTTGCGGTTGAGCCTGGGGCTGCTGCGGTTGAGGAATGACGCCGGGCAGCACTTGGTTCAAAAGACTTTTCACCGGATCGGTCGATGCCCCACCCGCAGCAGGCGCGGAACCGGCAGAGCGCACACCCAAGTTCACGCCCGGTTTGTCCAATGCACCCTTCAGCGTAAACGGCACCTCTTGTTTGCCCATGCGGCCTTTGGATATCAAGGTTGAGAGTAAATTCGGCTCCACCGTCAAATTTCCTGAAAAATCGATGAGCCACGCGGCAATGTCGACCGTGCCCGAGCCTGCACCAGAACCAAACGCGGCGTTGAGCGCCAAGTTTTTGGCGGTGGCAATGCCGTCTTTAATATCAAAGCCAAGCGACAAATCGGCCAATCCGCCTTTGGACTTACCCGCCCCGCCCACCGCCGGTAACGCAAACTGATTCATCGCCGCAACCAAACCGATGACCGGGGCAAGAGCCGTCCCGGTCCCGCCCTGTTTGGCATCCAATGAATCAATTTTCATACCGCCAGCACCATTAAGCGAACTCACCAAATCCGCAGGGCTTGAGCCCGTGGCGCTCAAATTCATATCCAGGCCCAGATTGCCCGTGGCCAAATCTTTGCCCGCCACCGCCATAACCGCGCGCCCAACTTCCATAGCGCTTAATTTTATGGTGCTTTCAACGGTCGGCTGGCCACTGGCGCGCACCACCGCCGTACCCGATACAGGGCCACCAAACAATTGGCCCACCACACGATCAGCGGTCATCACCCCGTTTGAAACCGTGGCATGGATGTCAGCGTTGTCGAGACGATAATCACCGAATTGAATGGCGTCGGATTTCAACGTCAGTTCACCATCCATCGAATTAAGGACAGAAAGGTCAAACTTTTCCCGCGACCAGCGTTTATCGGCACGAGAAGACGTTTGCGCCAGTTGCGGATCGGTGCGCGTAGAAGCCAAAACCAAAAGCGGATTGTGCGAAGGAGCCGCATCGGCGCGTTTTTCGGCCTGGGCGAGGAACCGTTGAATATCGAACGCCCCGGTTGACAGGTTCGCCACCACGTTGGGCTTCGCCCCGCCGGTTTTCGCCGTCAGGGTGCCGGCAAGGCTGGTTTCGCCGATGTTGCCTTGCAAGGCCGTAACCTCATGGGTCGCGCCATCGGTCTTCAATTTAGCCTTCACATCCATCGCGCCCAGTGGACCGGCAGGCACGTAGCCCAGCGCAGCAAGCAGCTTTACCGTGTTGGGGTGTTGCGCGCTGACGTCGCCATCCCAGGCAAACCCGGTCAACAGGGAAACGCGCCCGACCGCGCCGAAATCGCCGCCCAATGCCGCCATCTTCGCGTTCAAGGACGGTTTGAGCAACGAACCGTCAGCACGCACGTTCAACGTCGCCGCGCCCATGTTCGCCGGAAGCCCAGCCACGCCAAGCGCCGCCGCCGTGGTATTGGCATCCCGAACCTTGACTTCGGCCTGCACGCCGGTCATTTCCGGCACACCGCCGAAGCCTTTGAAATTGCCGTTAACGGTGGCGCTTGCACCCAACGTTTCACCCACCCTGAATTGGCGCAATTCCAATGCGCCCGTATACAACGTGCCGTCGAACAGCACATCTTTGAACACGCGGCCCGACCGGGTCAGGCTGCCCAGCCGCACCTTGAGATTCGCATCAAAAGTGTTGAGCGCGGACGTCGCCGCCCACATCCCAGCCATATCCATGGCCTGGGCCATCTGCGACTTGGCCTCTGGCTGTTCCGTAACTGCTGGCGCAGCAGCACCCGCCGTAGCGCCGTTTGATCCATTGCCATTCGCATAGGTGTCTAGGTTCAACGCGTCTACGTTCAAGTCCGCGCCAAACGACGGACGAGCGCGCAACGCCACCGTCACCCCACCCGTCACATGGGTACGATCACCATTGAGATCGATGCCGCTCATCACCACCTGAGCTTGGTCGGCGACGACCTTGCTCTTAAAAGTGAGCCGCTTCAAACGCCCCGCCACGCTATCGGGCATCTGCACGCCCAGCCACTCGGTCAGCCCTTTGGGATCGGCAGTGACAATCTCCAGATCGCCATTAAACTGCACCTGCCCGCCCTCGGGTTTGATAAATCCAAACAACCCGACATCCGTGACGCCGGGGGCCTGAAGTTGAAATTGGCTCAGTGCCAGCTCGCCGTCAGCCAGCTCGGCGTTGATGCGCACATTGCTAACCAAACCGCCCTTAAACGTCACCGCATCGATGTTTAGGGACACGATGCCATTCACCCCTGTAGGCAATGCAAAACCTTGCGGAGCATCCGCCCCTCTTGCCTCTTCGGTCGTTGCGGGCTGAGCGGCGGCAACGCTGCTGCTTTCGGCAGACGCCGAACTGCGGGCGGGCATTTTTGCCATCCATGCATCCGCATCAATGCGCGAAGCATTTAAGTCGACGTTGAAGGTTACGCCGTCAACCAAACCCACATCAATCAACCCAGTCGCACGCATGTCGCCAAGCGTTAATTCCAGTTCACTTAACGCCACATCCCTGGCCGTCGCGTTAACGTCTGCATCCAACGTAAAGGATTGGCTCAAAGGTTGGCTTTGGGGTTGGCGCGCGCCACGCGCAGATGTCACGGCGTTCAACAATGCCGCAACATCGGCGCCTTCGGCTTTAACTTTACCTTTAAAGCGCGGCGCTACTTCCATTTCCAAGACAGTCCCGCTGATATTGACGCGCGTGCCGCCAGGAGCGTTGATCCGGGCCGTCATCGTCGGAATCGTGCGTCCGGAAATAATCTGCCCCAAGGACACTTCAAACGACACCGGCACATTGCGCAACCGCGCATCCCCCTGCGCTTCAAATGGGCCTTGCAGCGATGCCGCGCGCAACGTGGTGTTGAGGCCTTCGATACGCTCTATCGTTCCTTCGGCGTCTTGATAGACGATGGTGGCGTCAATGATTTCAAAATGATCGAGGCGCAGGCCTAGGCCTGAGCCTGAAGCGGCGTTATCAGTCCCGGCAGGAACTATCTGTGAAGCGCCATTTTGCACAGACGAAGGCGGCATCGCTGCATCCGGCGCGGCCTGAAACTCCAGATTGGTGCTGCCGTCGGCAAAGGTTTCGATATTGACCTGAGGCTTGACCAGACGGATACGCTCAACCTGCACCTGACCCGACAGTAGCGGCAGCAACGCCACGCGGACCTCGACGGCCTCCAAAGCCACTAGGTACGGCGATGCTCCACCGGGTGCATTGCCGAGTTTCACCCCCCGCGCGGTCAACATCGGCGCGGGCAGCAGGCTCACCTCCAAGCGGCCATCAACGGTCAAATCGCGCCCGGTGGTGGCTTTCACCTGAGCGACAATTTCCGGCAGACGTGCGTTCCAGTCGATAAAGCTGGGCGCAATCAACGCCCCACCGATCACGACAACAAGTAAAATACCAAAACCGATAAGCGTTTTTTTCAACACGTTTAAACTACCTTTATTCTGCCGATAAAGGCGAAAAGCCTCAAAGTCGTGCCCAAAGTCATGACTGAGTGTAGTAGCGCGCACAGCGCCAATCAACGAATCCGGTGACGATACCTTCAAATCAAGGCAAAACAAAGAACCCCTGGCCTAAACCAGGGGTTCTTTATCGATATTAGACTTGAAAGTCGGCTTAAAGCGCCAGCCCGCCTGCTGGGGCCGCGCCGCCCGCCGGGGCCGTGCCACCCGTTGCCGGAGCCGTAGCGCCCGTTGCCGGAGCCGTAGCGCCCGCTGCCGGAGCCGTAGTGCCCGCTGCCGGAGCCGTAGTGCCTGTTGCCGGAGCCGTAGCGCCCGTTGCCGGAGCCGTAGCGCCCGTTGCCGGAGCCGTAGCGCCCGTTGCCGGAGCCGCGCCGCCCCAATTTCCAACAAGACCAGCTTCTGCCGCCGGAGCGACCGGAGAAAGCCCTCCAATTGCGCCCACGGGGCTTCCCGCACCAGCGCCAGCACCCGTGGCACCACCAGCAGCGGCACCAGCACCCGCAGCGCCGCCAGTAGCGGCACCACCAGCACCGGCACCGGCACCACCAGCATCAGCGCCGTCAGCACCACCGTCATCATCACCGCCCGTATCGGCTATATCGTCGGCTTCATCGTCATCACCGGCGTCATTACCGGCGTTGCCATCATCGTCGCCGCCATCATCGCCGCCATCACTACCGCCATCACTACCGCCATCACTACCGCCGTCACCGCCGTCACCACCGTCACCACCGTCGCCACCGTCACCGCCGTCACCGCCGTCACCGCCGTCACCGCCATCGCCACCGTCGCCACCGCCATCACCGCCGCCATCACCATCGGCCAACGCAAGTGCCACACCAGCTTTCAAACCGTCCTGCGTACTGTGCACGGGGGTCAGCATAAAACCAAGCGCCAGAAGACTGACCGATGCGCCAAGGGCGATTTTGCGCACAGCCACATTGACGGAACCTGAAAAAACCCTGTTCGATAACGTTAAGCCGCTCTGCAACCCACTGATTTTAAAATTGTTTTCCATTTTTTTATCCGCCATCCATGATGAACCAAATTCGAATGAATTCATCCATTCTTGCTGGGACAACGCCACAGGTGCAAACTTTCATCCCTGGATTAAAAAAAAATCGAAATATTTTTTCTAACCCGGATTAAATCCGCACCGACGGCGTTGTCCCTACAGAACGCGCATTGGCATATTGGGTTTTAACTTATAAATCAATACGACGCCTAAGCGCCTTTACAATATAGAATGACCATGCCCAACAAAATATTAAACAGATTTAGGGTTTAGACTTTGGACGCACGGACGCAGCAAGAATTAGTGGCCATATTGCCCCGACTACGCCGTTTTGCCCTTGGGCTGACGCGCAACGGGGCACAAGCCGATGATCTGGTGCAAAATGCCTGTGAAAAGGCCATCACCCGCATCGATCAATGGGAGCCGGGCACCCGCCTGGACAGTTGGATGTTTCGCATTATTCAAACCACCCACATCGATCACATTCGCGGCCAGAAACGACGCGACGGTTATCTTGAGGTGATCGAGAGCCAGGGCGAACCCGCGTTTGACGGTGAACGCGCCGCAGAGGCATCCATGACTTTAGACGCGGTGCGCCGGGCCATATACAACCTGCCCGACGAGCAGCGCGCGGTCGTCATGTTGGTTTCGGTTGAAGGCCTTTCCTACAAAGAAGCGGCGGAAACTCTGGAAATTCCCATGGGGACCCTTACCAGCCGTCTGGTCCGCGCCCGCACGGCCTTGGCGCGTATGATGAATGAAATGAACGGGAGCGATAGCGCCGCTGATGAGGCTGCGTCTCCCACTTTGAAAGAGGTGCAATAACCATGCTTACCCTAGATGAAGGCACCCTGATCGCTTATGTTGACGGCGAACTGGACACGCAAACGGCGCGCGAAGTCGAAGACAAGCTTGCTAAAGATGAAAACGCCCGTAAATATGTCGAGCATCTGCGCGCGCTGGCGGCGCTGACACGCGTTGCATTTAACGACACCCTGCACGAAGCGGTACCGCAGCGCCTGAAAGATGCAGCCTTAGGCCGCACCGTTAAAGGTGTGATGATTCCCCAAGAACACGTCGGCACCGGCAACGTCGTAACTTTTGCACCCAAAGGGGGCCATAGCTCCGTGAGCCGGGCGCTGCCACTCGGCCTTGCCGCCGCAGCCGCTTTCGCCGGCCTGGTTTTGGGGCTGGGCGGTGGTTCCGTTTATTCCGAAAAGAGCGCCAATAAGGCTCTGCAATTGGCGGCGCTATCCCTGCAACAGGACCAAACCGCCATGAATCAGGCGCTTAACCAAGCGCTTGAGGTCAATGTAAGCGGCAATGCGCTCACCTGGACCAATCCCGATACCGGCCGTTCGGCGGCGTTTACGCCGGTGCGCACCTATCAGGATAAATCTGGTCAGTTCTGTCGCGAATACCGCAAAGACATCAAATCCGCCGATCAGACCGACACGACCTTCGGCCTAGCGTGCCGCGACGAAAGCGGTACATGGAAAACCCGTTACCTGATTTTGGAAGACGGTTCAGGCCGAGCGTTATAACACCCGATCCATACGCTTTTTTAGCTCACGGTGTACTTGCCCGGATTCAGGCACCATTCAGAATTTTGGTGTTAGGGTCCGGGCAATTGTATTTTTTTGGCTTTAAACTGTGACGTTGATCATTGTTTGAGCCCAGAATAAGGCCAATGCTATCGGTTATGGGACAACTGCTTTTTGGGATGACTAATGCAATATTTGAAAAACTTAAAGTTTAGCAACCTGACCACACCCATTCTCAACACCACCAAGCTGGTCATCTGCGCTACTGCAGCCTTCGTGCTTGCAGGCTGTCAGTCCGTGCAACTACCAAACCTGCCAAATTTTCGGACCGCACCGGGACCAGGGCCCATCATGGCGCCGGCACAGCTCCCGTCGGCTTACGTTGGCGACAAGTATTACTATTCCAATGGTTCACGCGAGCAAGTGGCGAGCATCAATGGTGAAATGGTCAATCTCCTCAACAGTTCCAATCGCAAACTGACGAACTTCCGCAACTTCGTGCTCCCCCAGCCCTATGCGGAAGGCTCGACCAGCGAATACTTCAAAAAAACCAATGCGCCGACCAACGTGCTGTGGCCCTTAAGCGTCGGCCAATCGGCGCGCTTTTCCACCGATGGCCGGACCATAAGCAAAAACAGCGGCGCCATTACCGACTACAAACAAAAATGGGCGTGTGAGGTTGCCGGAACCGAGCACATCCGCGTCCTAGCGGGTGAATTCGACACCTACCGTGTGGAATGCAAACGCTACTCCACCACTGGGAAATGGTGGCAAACTCGTACGTGGTATTACGCTCCAGCCGTCGGTACAACCGTCTTACAGCGGGATTATTATAAAAAGGGCGGTGCCGAACGCATCCGCGAACTCACTGCAGTGCGCCCATCGCTGCAAGATGAACCCGACAAAGTGCGCCAGAAGCTCATTCATGCGTGGCAGTTAGCTCTGGAATCCAAGCAAAGCGGGGAAATGCACAGCTGGGCCGACAAAAAGACCAAAACGTCCGTGCAGGTTGAGCCGCTGGTGACCTACCGTGCGCAAAATGGACAATTCTGCCGCACCTACAAGCAGCACCTGACCCGCAAAGGCAATACGCAAACCTACATGGGCGTAGCATGCCGTAACGGTAAACTGCAGTGGCGCACCCCGGCGCAAGGATAAAAAAACTCCCGCGCCCGGATATTCTCATGACAATGGCCGCGCCCTCTAACATATTGATAGGGGCGCGGCCATTTGCTTTTCCATAAATAAAACCGCGCTCTTTACGAGGCGCGGTCTCATTTAAACGTACTCAAGGGGAGCGCATCACCGCGCCACCGCCCGAAATTCTAGATCAACCCTGACGCGCTTTAAAGCGCGGATTTTTCTTGTTGATCACATAGACGCGGCCCTTACGGCGCACCACAACGCAGTTCTTGTCGCGGTTTTTCGCAGATTTAAGCGAGTTCCTGACCTTCATAACATCCATCCTAAATAAAGTGCCCAAGGCCGCAAATGTCCCTGAGGCCGCGGAACATAAGGGGCTTACCCCCTCCTGTCAACCTATGGAATGGAATTTTAGATGTTTTTTCAAAGATCGGGTTTGCGCGCCACGGTGCGCTCAGACTCAAAGCATACCCGGGCACAGGTTCCGCGGCCTGGCTCGCTCTCGATTACAAGCTTACCACCATTTAACCGCGCCAAACGTTCCACTAAAGGCAACCCAAGACCCGTACCTTCATATTTCCGGTTCAACCCAGTGTCGATTTGCTCGAACGGCTTCAATGCCCGCACGATTTCTTCCGAAGTCATGCCGATTCCCGTATCAAAAACACAAATCTCGATCCCACCGTTTTCACCGACCTGAGCCTCGACACGAACTTCTCCGCCCTCCGCAGTAAATTTGACGGCATTGGACAGCAGGTTGAGCAAGATTTGCTTCACCCTGCGTTTATCCGCGCGCAACAAGGGCAAATCATTTGATACGTCATTGCGCAACAATACCCGACCTGAGTTCACCAAATGCATCGGGGTGCTGACGATTTCGGACACATCAAACACTTCATCATATAATTCCAGCTTATCGGCCTCGATCCGCGCCATATCCAAGATATCGTTGATCAAATCCAGCAGATGTTGGGCTGAATCTTGAATGTCGCCTGCGTATTCAACGTACTTATCGTTTCCTAAGGGGCCGAACATCTGGGTACGCGACACTTCGGAAAAACCGATAATGGCATTCAAGGGCGTGCGCAGTTCATGGGACATGTTGGCCATAAACTCAGATTTGACCCGGTTTGCGCGCTCGGCCTGATCCCTAGCCTCGATCAATATCCGTTCATTCTTTTTTCGTTCGGTGATATCGCGCACCACGCCGGTAAATAAACGCTGGCCTTCGATTTCGACTTCATTGACGGCTAATTCGATGGGGAATTGGGTGCCATCTTTGCGCATCCCCATCACTTCACGACCAAAACCGATGATATTGGCCTTACCCGTGCTGTTGTATTTTTGCATATGGGCGTCGTGATGGTGGGCTTCATTTGGCGGCATCAACATATTGATGCTTTTGCCCACAATTTCATCCGCGCTGTAACCGAAAATCTTTTCTGCTGCCGGATTGAACATTTGAATAAAGCCGCGATTATCGATCGTAATGATACCATCCACCACGGCATTGAGAATTTGCGCCAATTGCCGTTCGCTTTTGTGGCGGGCGTGCAGAGCTTCAACCTCCACCGCGCGCCGGTCGCGCACATATGGGCGAATCACCCACATCAACAACGGCGCGGCACTTAATAACGTCAACAACACGGCGTCAACCAACGCTTCCGTTGCCGAATGCAATTCAATCGGCAATAGCGAAAAGCCGAGCATGATAAATGCCTCGACCACAAAGATGACGAGGCCGATGCGTAAGATGAGTGTCAAAACGCCCATGCGGATAAACTTCCAATCCCTCTCGGTTGAGCGCCCATTTTATTTATTGCTTTTGTTGGGAAACATTTAACGCGAAGATGGTACCCAATTCCCGGCACATTGGTCAATAGCGCGTTGATTTAAAAAAGATTTTTCAATAATGCGATATTCAATCGTGGGCTGCGAACTTCGCTGGTAGGGGTCTAAAGTGATAATGCCGCCCGCACCCTTGAATCACATAACCGATTCCGCCTAAAGCGATCCGACCCTAACGGATTGGTGGGGCATACAACAGCCCGCCATTGGTCCACAGCGTGTTGAGCCCACGCGACATCTTAAGCGTGGAGCCATCCCCTAAGTTGCGGTTAAAAATTTCACCATAATTGCCAACCTGCTTAATCACGCGATAGGCCCATTCGTCATCAACGGACAGCCCCTTGCCCAAACCGGGTTCAACGCCCAACAACCGGCGCACTTCGGGCACTGTCGAATTCGCCTTCAAATCATCCACGTTGGCCTGGGTGACGCCCAATTCTTCCGCCACAATGGTGACATAGGTTACCCATGTAACCATATCGCGCCAAACCGAGTCATCGTCACGCACCGCCGGAGACAAAGGCTCTTTGCTGATCACTTCGGGGAATACGACATAATCGGCGGAATCATTCAACCGCCCGGCATGTACACCGGCCAACGCGGTACGATCATGAATGGCCAAATTGCACCGTCCGCCAAAAAAAGCGCGCCACATGCCGTCCATGGTCTGCACAGGAATAACCTGCCAAGGCACCGCATTTTTCGCCATGAAATCGTCAAGGTTTGTTTTTGCCGTGGAAGTCGGTCCAATGGCGCAAATTTTTACCTCTTTGTGGCCCATCGCTTCTTTAAGCGTTTTCACGCCAAGCTGGGCATGGGCCATGAAGCCTTGGCCGTCATAAAAATTAATACCCGGAAAATCGACCTTTTCAGTCGTGTCACGGTTAAAGGTCCAGGTCGAACCCGCATGCAAGACGTCAATATCTTTGGCGACCAGGGCATCGATCCAGTAATCAGCGGCCTGAAAAGCACTGGCGTCACCCAATACGGCAGATGCCAGGGCGCGGCAAAAATCAATATTGAAACCGCTCCACATCCCGTTTTCGCCCTGAGTGGCGAAGCCCGGTATACGATCCGTCACGCCACAAACGACATAACCACGATCCCGCACCATTTCTACCGTCGACTTTTCCGCAGCCGACACGGGAGTGCAAACCGCACTTGCGAACATCACCCATCCCAAGAAACCAATCCGTGCTTGCTTCACCGCTTTACCCCTTGCTTAAGTATTGTGCCATTTTACACATGCCCAAAGAAAAAGCCCCTACCGCGCACGCGTGATCATTGAGATATCCCTAAGGTAATACTATTGTTTCACCCTACACATCAAGGACCATCGGCATGAACACGGCGGAAGATAACCCAATTTCAGAAGCTACGGCACAACCGCAGCATTCTTTGAAATCACAATCAACTATTTCCACCAAACTGTTTTTGGCCTTAGGGTTCATCACCATCACCGCCATTGTCGCCGGTATTGCATCCATTCTGGCGCTGAACCGATTTCAAAATAATTTTGACTCGCTGATCAACCGCGAAATCCCCACCCTTGAAGACACCTCCAATATCAGCCAATTGTCCGTAACGATGGCCAGCCTTGGCGCCAACCTGATCATTTCACCGACAACATGGGCGCGCTTAAACCTCATGGGACAGGTCGACGACGATGCTCAATGGCTGGAAGAAATCCTGGCCCGCATTTCAAATGAAAACCTGTCGGGCAACCGCAAACAAGAGCTTTTAGACCTTAAGGGATTGCTGCTCGATACCTACACGACGCTCAACACACTGACCGAAAACCGCATCATCTACGCCGAACAACTTGATGAAATTGACAACAATATTTTGCAATTGCAGCAAGACATGGTGTCCGTGCAGTTCAGCACCAACATGCCGAATGGAGCATTTGTCGCCTCAGGACCGCTTCAGCAATGGAACCAATCCATTCATGCCATTATTTTCAGTTTGATGGCGGCCAGAACCGCCCAGCACCCAGCGCCCCTCCAACAGTTGGAAAGCAAAATCAAAAAAGCGCTCAATAATATAGAACAGCAAAAGAACTATTTACCCGTCGAGGCAAAGCTAGACGCCGAAGACATATACCAAAGCCTGAAAACCATAACGGAAGGCAAAGACAGTCTGTTTACGGTCAAAAACGCAGACTTCTTGGCGAAAGACCAGATTGACTCCACCATGCGCTCTGCGCGCACCATTTCCGAACGCTTCATGTCAGCGTCGGAACTTGCAACAAGGGACATCCGCAAATCCATCAATACCACCAATCAAGTATCCAGCGGATCCATGGATATGATCTTGCACGCGATGGTCGGGTTTATCTTAATTTCCGCGTTCCTAGCCGTTGCAACGTTCCTGTACGTCAACCGTACCGTGTTGCACCGTTTGGTCAGTCTCCGCCGTTCCATGGTGGCTCACGCTGAAGGCACCGCCACCACCATCGACATGGAAGGTGAAGACGAAATTACCGACATGGCGCGATCTCTGCAGTATCTGGTCGACACGTTGCGCCAGCGCGAGGCGGGTCTTACGCAAGCCAAGGAAGAAGCCGAGCACGCATCCGTCGCAAAGACCCGTTTTTTGGCCGCCGCCAGTCACGACCTGCGCCAACCCCTGCAGGCGTTAAATCTGTTCGTCTATGCCCTGGAAGGCAAAGAAAAGGACGAAGAAAAACGCGACATCATCAACCTGATCCGCAATTCCTTGGACTCCTTAAAAGAGCTGCTCAATACGCTGCTTGATATATCCAAGCTAGAAGCCGGCGTGGTGCAACCGAATATGCGGGATTTCTCCGCCGGGGCCATGATTGAACGCATCAAAAGCGAACTCACCGCCGTGGCCTGGGCCAACGACTTGGAACTCAGAACCGTTCCCAGCAGCGCCATCGTCCATTGCGATCCGGCCCTATTGGGGACCATCGTGCGAAATCTGGTGGACAATGCCATTAAATATACCGAACAAGGCCGGGTTTTAGTGGGTTGCCGACGTCGCGGAAACCGCGTGCGGTTCGAGGTCCGCGATACCGGACCCGGCATCCCCGCAGATCAACTCAATCTGATTTTCCAAGATTTCTACCAAATAGACAACGCCGCCCGAAAACGCAGCCAAGGCCTTGGGCTTGGCCTATCCATCGTTAAACGCATGTCGAATTTGATGGGCTGCGCCATGGGGTGCCACTCAACGCTGGGCAAGGGATCTTTATTCTGGGTAGAAGCGCCAATTTCCTTGGACAATTCAATCATTGTCCATTCCGTGGCGCCACACCTCCTCGATGTCGCCCCTTCTTCAGATAAGGGCCATATTGTTTTAATCGAAGACGATGAGCAGGTGTTGATGGGTTTGCAGTCCTTGTTGGAGATGCAGGGGTTTACGACCCTCGCCTTCCAAGAGGCAAGCCGCCTATCTCTCAAGAACGCCTTTGCCGTCAAACAACGCACGCCGGATTTGATCATCGCCGACTACCGCTTAGAAGCACAGACGACCGGCAGCGAAGCCATCCAATCCATCCGCGATATCTTGGGCAAAAACATTCCCGCCATCATCATCACCGGCGACACCGCCCCGGAACGGCTGCGCGAAGCCAAAAAAAGCGGCCTCCCAATTCTGCACAAACCGGTGCGCCCCGAAGAGTTGATCGCGACGATCCATGAAATTTTATTGAACGCGCGCAACGCCCCCCCAACACCGCCTCAGGAAACGCAGACCGCGTTATAGAGTGCGATCGCAATCTGTTGAATCGTTCTTGCTTCAGCCGATTGTGTGGATCGCCCTCTAACATATTGATCGGGGAAAATTTACGCTTTAGCTGAGATCACATAAGCGATTCCAGCTAAAGCGATCCGACCCTAGACGCAAAAATTCAGTTTATGAAAGCGCCATATTCGCGCGTGGAATTAACCCCAAACGCATGGCCGAGTAGGCCGCTTCGGTACGGTTCGTGGCGTCCAAGGCGCTAATGATCGCCGAAATATGCACTCGCACCGTATTTTCAGAAATCCCCAATTCACGCGCGATTTCCTTATTGGAATTGCCCTGCGCCATAAAGCGCAAAACTTCCAACTGCCGATGAGTCAGATTCGGCAATTCCGCATTTTTTTCCCCCCGCACACCATCGCCATATCCCGGGGGCAAACAAATGCCGCCAGATAATACCAAACGCAGGGAATTCACCATCACTTCGCCGGATGCAGATTTTGGAATAAACCCACGCGCCCCCAATTCCATAGCGCGAGAAACCATCGCCTGATCTTCCATGGCGGACAAAATCACCACAGGCACATTCAAAGACTTGGCATTGATGGAACTCAACGCTTCAAGGCCGCTGCCATCGGGCAAATCAAGATCCATCAGCACCAAATCGATGTCATCGTGCGCTTCAGCCAAAGCGACGGCCTCACGGCCAGTGCCGGCCTCAAGCAGCTCGATCCCTGATTCCATTTGTTTCAGCACTAAAACAAGGCCAGCACGGACCAGCTTATGGTCATCGGCCAGAAGAATTTTCATGCACGTCATCCCCTGGTATCGCCGCGCGTCCATACTCGATAGACGCTCCCCCGGCTCTCCGCGAAAGACCATCTGCTTCCACGAACTCATTGTATTTGTTTATCAACACCAATTCCCCGCAAGGAGAAATAATCCTTAAAGACTACACCGATCATCCGACCGGACAATTTACCACATAAATAACCAGGATAGTATGTCAGTGTGTGTGTGTGTTCACTGGCCTGCGTCCCCATTCGCATATCCAGTGGCCTCTCCTTTGTAGGAGAGTAAGGGGTCAAATATCTAACGCCGGAGCGGTTTCCCCCTCTGGCGTCTTTTTTTTGTGCAATCGTCATCCTCATTTAGCCCTGACCGCTAACGGCGTGGGCGAGCCCTTGGCCAAACCCGCCAAGGCGGGGTAAGGGTGACGGATCACAAGCGTTGGAATATGTGAAAGATAATCCGTAAACCGGCCCTTGGCCTCAAAACGAGCACGGAAGCCGGATGCGACCAGCGCAGCTTCCACCTTGCCAAGGATGCCCCCCGCCAGATACACGCCGCCGCGCGCGTCACAGCTCAGCGCCGCGTTGGATGCCGCCGTGCCCAAAAAATCAAAAAACAAATCCAGCGCCGCCGCCGCACGCGATCCCGGCTCCGCTACCGCAAGCATGCTGACGCCTGCAGGGTCAAGCGCTGGGAGCAACTGCCCCTCCAGTTCCCCTAAAGCGGTATAAATATTCACCAAGCCGGGACCTGAAAGCACGCGCTCTGCCGACACATGACCGAATTTGTGGCGCAGCACATTGAGAACCCGATCTTGCTCAGTCGTCGCTGCGGCCATCGTGACATGACCGCCTTCTGTAGGCAGGACGACCCACCCCCCCGAAACGGGGACCATCACCGCAACCCCGAGGCCGGATCCAGGGCCCATGACGACAATAGGAGCGCCCGCACATGCGCTACCCCTCCCTACCGGGGATAGGTCGCCGTCATTAAAACTCGGCACGGCCCAAGTGATCGCGGCAAAATCGTTGACAATATCGAGCGTATCGAAGCGCAAATCCTGACGCAGTTGATCGATGGAGAACGCCCAATCAAGATTGGTGAGTTGCACTCGGTCCCCCGAAATCGGCGATGCAACCGCAATCACACCCGATCGGGGGCGGGCAGTTTCAGGCACAGAATCGAGAAAAACGGTTGCCGCCGCAGCCAAACTCGCATGGTCCCGGCACGCCAGCGCCGTCACCTCGCCCCATATCCGCCCCGCCCGCGCCAAAGCAAAGCGCGCATTGGTGCCGCCAATGTCGGCAATCAAAATAGGGTCGGCGGTAGAATTTTCATTGTTCATGGCCTAAGCCTAATCGTATCTTCAAAACAACGCACTCGTTCTTTGCATATATTAAAGAAACACACGCCTGCAACCGTGATTTTTTGCGCCAAGTCATGATATGTTCGGCTCACCGCCAGCCCGCTCTCAAGGATGCTTTTACCCATGACCGTAAAAACTGTTTCCACTCAGCCGTTCCAAGGCCAAGTTCCCGGAACGTCGGGATTGCGCAAGGCCGTAACCGATTTTCAAAAACCGCATTACCTGGAAAACTTCGTTCAAGCGATTTTTGAAGCGGCGGGAGCTCCCCAAGGACAACTTTTGATTTTAGGCGGCGACGGGCGGTTTTATAATGCCGAGGCCATCCAGATCATTTTGAAAATGGCGGCAGCCCACGGCTTCGCGCGCATCATGGTGGGACAAAACGGCATTTTGTCGACCCCGGCAACGTCATGCGTGATCCGCAAGCACAAAGCAATGGGCGGCATTATTCTTTCCGCCAGCCATAATGCCGGCGGCCCCGACGGCGACTTTGGCATCAAGTACAACATTGCCAACGGCGGCCCAGCCCCGGAGAAAATCACCGCCGACATCCACGCGCGCACACTGTCGATCGAACGGTACGCCATTCTCGACGCCCCCGATATCGATCTCTCACGCATCGGCACGTCTTTACTGGGTGACATGACGGTCGAGGTCATCGACCCCGTATCCGATTATGCCGAGTTGATGGAAAGCCTATTCGATTTCGACAAGATCGAAACTTTACTGCGCAGCGGACATCTGCGCATCTGTTTCGACGCCATGCACGCCGTGACCGGGCCTTATGCCCACGATATTTTGGTCAAACGTCTTGGCGCACCCCAAACGGCGCTAATCAACTGCATCCCCTTGACCGATTTCGGCGGCGGACATCCCGATCCAAACCTAGTTCATGCCAAAGAACTGGCGACGATTATGAACGGCGACAACGCGCCGGACTTTGGCGCCGCCTCGGATGGCGACGGCGACCGTAACATGATTTTGGGACGACACTTTTTCGTCACCCCCAGCGATAGCTTGGCAATATTGGCCGCCAACGCCAAACTGGTCCCGGGTTACGCAGGCGGCATTGCGGGTATCGCACGATCCATGCCGACCAGCATGGCGCCGGACCGCGTCGCCGAAGATTTAGGCATTCCTTGTTTTGAAACACCGACCGGCTGGAAGTTCTTCGGCAACCTGATGGACAGCGGCAAAGTAACGCTGTGCGGAGAAGAGAGCTTTGGCACCGGATCCAATCATGTCCGCGAAAAAGACGGTTTGTGGGCCGTCCTGATGTGGTTGAACGTCCTGGCCGTTCGCGAACAATCCGTGGAAATGATCGTGCGCGACCATTGGCGACGGTTTGGGCGCAATTATTATTCCCGGCATGACTATGAAGAAATCAACTTAGATGCGGCCAACGCCCTGGTTGACAACCTGCGCGCCAAGACAAGCGCGCTCGCGGGAAAAATGCTGGGAGAGTACCGGGTCCACGCCGCCGACGACTTCAGCTACACCGACCCCGTTGATGGATCGGTGAGCGCCAAACAGGGGGTGCGCATCTTGTTTGAGGGCGGATCGCGGATCGTTTTTCGCCTGTCGGGAACCGGCACCAAGGGCGCCACGCTACGCGTGTACCTGGAGCGCTACGAACCCAACGTTGCACTTCACGATCAAGATACCCAAAGTACGCTGTCGGGTTTGATCGCCATTGCCGAGGACATTGCGGAAATCCGCCAACGCACAGGCCGCGAGACCCCGACCGTAATTACTTGAGCCCTATTGAACTCAAGTGAAAAAGCGCGCTCGGATTACGCTTCCTGAGCCAGCTTTTCCAACATGCCCGGCGTCACCAGCGTGACGCCGCCTTCGGAACGATAGAACCGCCGTTCGTCTTCTGCCGCGTCCTCGCCAATGATCATGCCCGCAGGGATGCGGCAGTTTCTCGCCATCACCGCCTTGCGGACACGGGCATGCCGACCGATATCGCAGCCGGGGAGAATGACGGAATCTTGAACCAAGGCATAAGAGTTCACGCGCACATTTGAAAACAGCAGCGACCCCTGCACCATCCCGCCCGAAACGACACAGCCCGCCGAAACCAACGAATCAATGGCCGTACCGCGGCGTTCGCCTTTATTGAATACGAATTTCGCCGCCGGGCTTTGGGCCTGATCGGTCCAAATCGGCCAGTCCTTATCGTATAAATCCAACGATGGGGTCACAAAGGTAAGGTCGATATTCGCCGCCCAATAAGCGTCAAGGGTTCCAACGTCGCGCCAATACGCTTCCGACTGTCCAATGGAAACCACGCAACTGTCGGCAAAGCGATGCGCCATCAATTTACAACGCCCGACCAAGTACGGAATGATGTCCTGACCAAAATCGCGGCTGGAATGCTCCAGTTTGTTGTCGCGGTCCAATTGCTCGTACAAAAAATCCGCATTGAAAACGTAGATGCCCATACTGGCATACGATTTATCCGGCTGACCGGGAATGCATGGCGGATCAGAGGGCTTTTCCAAAAAGCCTAAAATGTTGCCTTCCGCATCCGCGTTCACGACGCCGAACGCCGTCGCGTCCTTGCGCGGAACCTCGATGCAAGACACCGTCACATCCGCGCCACGAGTGATGTGCTGGGCAAGCAGACGGCTGTAATCTTGTTTATAGACGTGGTCACCCGCTAAGATGAGCACGTATTGAGGGTCATGCCCTTTGATGACGTTGATGTTTTGATACACCGCATCGGCCGTGCCCCGGTACCAGCTTTCTTCATCGGTCTGCTGCTGAGCCGGCCAGATTTCGACAAATTCCTTCAATTCGGAGCGTAAAAAGCTCCATCCGTGCTGGATGTGCTGAATAAGGGTGTGGGCCTTGTACTGGGTTGCCACACCAATTCGGCGAATACCAGAATTGATGCAGTTTGAAAGTGGAAAATCGATAATGCGGAATTTGCCGGCAAACGCCACCGCCGGTTTGGATTGGTTCTCGGTCAGATGCATCAGGCGCGATCCACGCCCTCCTGCAAGAACCAAGGCTAACGTATTTTTGAGCGCCTTATTGAGATCATAGTTAATTTGCTCCACAGGTACATCTCCCCTTACTACAACCAATCAACAGACGTTTTAACCTGATCTGCAACCTACATGCGCTGTCGCGTCTCATACAATAACTTACCTCAATTTTAGCCCCAAATAACAGCACCTATTGTAATGGTTTTAATTAAATATATGATGCCCAACCCCTAAAATGCATTGCAGGCCTAAACCAGATTCGCGCCCGCAGCGCTAAAAACAACCCGTAGGGAACGTATTGCTGCTCATGAAGGTTCTTTTCGTTACTTCCGAAGCATACCCGCTGTTAAAAACTGGCGGTCTGGCTGACGTGTCTGGTGCCCTGCCCACCGCCTTGGTTGCTGCAGGCGTAGATGTGCGCATGCTATTGCCCGCATACCCCCTGGCCATGGAAGTGGCGCAAGACAAACACAATATCATCGAACTCGGCGATCCGCTCGATGCGGGCGATGTTCGCTTGATCGAGGCGCGAATCCCGGCAAGCAACGTCCCCGTTTGGCTGATCGACTGCCCTTCCCTTTATGCCCGACCCGGCAATCCCTACGTTCAAGATGACGGCACCGACTGGCCCGACAATCATCTCCGTTTTGCTTTGCTTTCCCGGGTTGCCGCAATGTTGTCCGTGCCCGGCAATGTGACCGGTTGGACGGCGGATATCGTCCATGCCAACGATTGGCAAACCGGATTGACGGCGGCCTATCTGCATTTTTGGGGCGGTCACCACGCACGCACCATCTTTACGGTTCACAATCTTCAGTACCAGGGACTGTTCCCGCGCTCGATCCTGCCCAAGGTGGGTTTGCCCGAAGAGGCATATTCCATAGACGGGTTGGAGTTTCACGACCATGTCTCTTTGCTCAAGTCCGGGCTCAGTTACAGCGATATCATCACCGCAGTCAGCCCAACCTATGCCAAAGAAATCTTAGGCCCCGAGTTAGGCTGCGGTCTTGATGGGTTGCTGCGCCATCGCGCCAATTCCGTTTTTGGCATTCTCAACGGTATTGACGATACAATATGGAACCCCAAGACCGATCCGCACATTGCCCACCCTTTCAACGTGACCAAACGAACCGGAAAGAAGCTTAACAAGGCGGCGATACAATACGAAATGGGTCTGCCGGTCGATGACAAGGCTCCGCTTTTTTGCGTCATCAGCCGCCTGACCGAACAAAAGGGCATCGACCTGATCATCGCATCTGCCGCCGCGTTACGCGCACGGGGCATTCAACTCGCCATTCTCGGCACCGGCGACCATCATTTCCAAGACGAACTGATGCAACTTGCCGATACCGACGCAGGCATTGCCGTTACCATCGGCTATAACGATCCCCTGGCGCACCGCCTAATCGCAGGGGCAGATGTATTATTAATGCCATCGCGTTTCGAGCCATGCGGACTGACCCAGATGTATGCGATGCGCTACGGCACCTTGCCCTTAGTGGCGAAAACCGGCGGCCTAGCCGACACCGTCGTCGATATTCATGACAAAACGGGTGGAACGGGGTTTTTTATCGACGTGCTCAGCGCCAAAGCCCTGGTAGAATGCGCAGAACGGGCGATTACCCTTTATCGCCAACCAAAATCGTGGCAGAAAGCCCAAAGAAATGCGATGAGCCAAGATTTGAGCTGGAAACAAGCTGCGCAGGCGTACATCAACCTGTACCAAGATGCCCTCGCCTCCGAAACGCGATAACGACATAAATGAGTGCCAAATCATGATCGACAGAAATACGGAAATCGGCAAAGAAACCGAAGCATGCCTAAAAACCGATTTTCTCAGCCGCTTTGGCAGCGTCGAGGACATGAAAACTGCGCTTATCAGAACCATGCTGCATACCATCGGCAAGGATCCGTCCGAAGCTTCCACGCGCGACTGGTTTTATACCTTTGCCCGCCTGCTGCGCGGCGTATTGAGCCAGCGCCACATTAAGACAGCGCGCAACCACTACAAAAATGGTTCCAAAAAAGTTTATTACCTATCTATGGAATACCTGATGGGGCGCAGCCTTAACAAAGTGCTGCTTGACCTCGGGATTGAGGAATTAGCCGCCCGCGCCATGGAAGACTTCGGACTTTCCCTAAACGACATTAAAGAAATCGAGTTCGATGCGGCGTTGGGTAACGGCGGCTTGGGCCGTCTCGCGGCATGTTTTCTGGATTCTCTCGCGACCCATAACTATCCGGGCTTTGGTTACGGCATCCGTTACGAATACGGCATCTTCACCCAGGACATTAAAAATGGGCAGCAGGTTGAGCATCCCGAAAACTGGCTACGCTACGGCAATCCTTGGGAGGTAGAACGCCCCGATATCCTGTATCCCGTTCATTTTGGCGGGCGCATATCATGTTTTAAGAACGCCCACGGCGCTCAGGAATGCCATTGGGTGGATACCGAAGAAGTCATGGCGATGGCTTTTGACGTGCCCATTTCCGGATATGGCACCAATACGGTCGGCAATCTGCGTCTGTGGTCGTCGCGCGCAACTCGCGACTTCAATCTGCGTTACTTCAATGAAGGCGACTATGAAGATGCGGTGCGGGAAAAAACCTCAT
The DNA here is from genome assembly GCA_024653965.1 of Rhodospirillales bacterium. Classification (GTDB taxonomy): domain Bacteria; phylum Pseudomonadota; class Alphaproteobacteria; order Rhodospirillales; family Magnetovibrionaceae; genus JANLGW01. The sequence continues at coordinate 49,947 of JANLGW010000149.1, read as the reverse complement.
CGGAGAACCTATCCAAGGTTTTATACCCCAACGACAAAACCCAACTGGGCAAGGAACTGCGCCTGAAGCAGGAATTCTTCTTCGTCAGCGCTTCATTGCAAGACATCATCGCCCGCCACCTGCGCTACCACGACTCTTTGGATGACCTGCCCGACCTAACATCGATGCAGCTTAACGACACCCACCCCGCACTGGCGGTGCCGGAATTGATGCGCCTGCTGATGGATGTTCACAACTACACTTTCGAAGCAGCGTGGGCAATTTGCGTGCGCACGTTCTCCTACACCAATCATACGTTGCTTTCGGAAGCGCTGGAAACATGGCCCATCAATATGATGTCGAACCTTCTGCCGCGTCATCTGGACTTGATCTTTAAAATCAACGACGAATTCTTGCGCAAGATCCGGCACACCTTCCCTGGCGATCCTGCTATTTTGCGCCGCCTGTCGCTGATCGACGATGATCGGCATGCCGTTCGTATGGCTCACCTTTCGATCGTCGGCAGCCACAAGGTCAATGGCGTGGCGGCGCTACATACCCAGCTTTTGCGCTCGAACATGTTCCCCGATTTTGATCGACTTTACCCGGACAAGTTCATCAACATGACCAACGGCATTACGCCCCGGCGGTGGTTGTTGCAATCGAACCCCGGGCTTTCAACCCTGATCAGCGAACACATCGGCAACGATTGGATGCGTGACCTATCGCAACTGACCCGCCTAGCGCCAATGGCGGACGATGCCGCATTCCGGGAACGGTTCATCGCAATCAAGCGTGAAAACAAGGTGCGCTTGGGCAACTGGCTGCAAGAACGCTTCAATACGACCATCAATGTCGACAGCCTTTTCGACATGCAGGTGAAACGTATCCATGAATACAAGCGCCAGCTCCTCAACGTGCTGCATGTCATCACCCTTTATAACCGGATGTGCGAAAATCCCGCAGGACACCACGCTGCGCGCACCATTTTCTTCGCCGGCAAAGCCGCGCCCGGTTACGACATGGCCAAGCTGATCATCCATCTGATCAACGATGTCGCCGAAACGGTCAACAACAACCCGGTGGTATCAGAAAAGCTAAAGATTTTGTTTGTGCCGAACTACAGCGTTTCTCAGGCGGAAATTCTTATTCCCGCCAGCGACCTGTCTGAACAGATTTCCACCGCCGGCACCGAAGCATCCGGCACTGGCAATATGAAATTCGCTCTGAACGGCGCATTGACCATCGGCACGCTGGACGGCGCCAATATTGAAATTAAAGAAGAAGTGGGCGGCGACAATATCTTTATATTCGGCATGAACGCCGAGGAAGTTCAATCGCTGCGCATGAGTGGCTATGATCCATGGGCGCGTTACAATGAAAACGCCGAACTCAAGCGCTGTCTCGACATGATCGGCAGCGGTTATTTCTCTCCCGACGATCAAGGACGTTACAGGCCGATCGTCGATTCCTTGCTGCGTGGCGGCGACCACTATATGTTGCTCGCCGACTATGCATCCTATGTTCAATGCCAGGAAACCGTGGCCCGGGCGCATCGCGATACCCATGACTGGGCGCGGCGAGCGATCCTCAATGTGGTGCACATGGGTAAATTCTCCGCCGACCGCACCATTCATGATTACGCCCGCGAAATCTGGAACATCCATCAGATTGAATCGTAAAAAATCCACTGAATGGCAACCGGTTTAAAGCGTGCCAATTAGGGTCGGGTCGCTTTAGATTCGGTTGGCACGCTCTTGGCTAATGGCGGTCGCCAATTCGCAAAAGAACGGATCATTGACCAGTTCCTCGACATCGAGGTGCAGGCGATAGCGCCAATTCGGATGTTCATCGACCGTGCCCGGCACGTTGATCTGATCCGTTGTGGCGATGACGTCTTCAAGATTCATCATCATCATAGCGGCGGGCGAGCGCGCCAGGAAACGATGTACCGCCGCGATCAGGGTTTTAACGCCATCCATGTTGGGGGTGGGGGAAAAATCCTCATCCACCAAGCCCTGATCGATCAATGCCGCCAGCAACAATTGACGCTCGCGGACACGTTGCGAGCGGCGGGCTTCAAGTGCCTCGTCACCCGCAATAAGACCAATATCGGCCAACAATTGCAGGTCTTTTCCCATCCAAAATCCTGCTAAGGTCGGCAAATCGTGCGAGGCCGGCGCCGCGAGCGACAAAGCACGATAAGCTTCAGGCCGATGAAACAGGCCATCCGAATGGCGCTGAAAGTGCAGCAGGTGATACGACAAAATACCCTCGGCCTCCATGCGCTCGCGAAATCCTTCAGGCACGGTACCGAGATCTTCACCAACGACCAAGCAACGATTTCGCTCGCTCTCCAAAGCTAGAATCGCAAACAAGTCATCTTTGGGATAATGCACATAAGCGCCGCTTCGGCCATCTTTGCCGTGCGGAATCCAAAACATATGCTGTATCCACATAATGTGGTCGATACGAACAGCCCCCGCGTGACGCATATTGGAACGCAGCATATCGATATACGGCGCATAAGCCATCTCACGCAGACGAATGGGATCGAACGGCGGCATACCCCAATCTTGCCCTGCCGGGGCAAAGGGATCGGGCGGCGCGCCGAACTTGACCCCCGCAACAAATGCTTCCGCATCGATCCAGGCATCGGCGCCGCCCGGGGCGACCCCGACGGCCAAATCGCGGTATAGGCCGATGCCCATACCATCCTTGGTGCAGTGCGACGCAACGGCGGCCAGTTGCCGCTCTGCTTCCCACTGCAGATAAATGAAGAAATTGATCCGATTGATGTGCGTGCGCACGAATTTCTTGCATTGCGGTGTATCGGGGTGGCGATATTCCTCCGGCCATTGGTCGGCGACGCAGCCATTGAAATGTTCGTGCAAAGCCTCAAATGTGGCGAAGCGCATCAACCTGTCGCCCCCGGCTTTAACAAAGGCGTCAAAAGCCGCGCGTCGATCGGACCCGCAACCGGCGGGGTGCGCTGTTTCAAAGTCATTGAACAAGAAGGCCATGGATTTCAGCTTAAGAGCAGTCACATCGCTGTAAGCGACTTGGTCTCCTGCTACGACGGCCTTTTTGCGCTCCATCAGGGCGGAATCTGAAAGGTAGGTGCGCAACGCGTCGCAAGCGGCGAATTCAGGCACCGCCGTGATGTCGATATAAAGCGGATTGATAAACAATCGGCTGGATGGAGAATAGGGACTGGCCCGCTCCGGGCATCCCGGGAATAAAGCATGCAACGGCGACAGGCCTACCGCCGCGCCACCCAATTTCGCGGTTGCGCCGCTGATGATGGCAAGGTCGCTGAAATCACCGATGCCCCAATCATTTTTCGACCGCAGGGCGTAAAGCTGACAAGCGACGCCCCACACGCGGCGGTGTCCCTTAACCAACCAATCGGGGCGATAGGCGGACGGCGGTGCTGCGATCACCTGACAGGATGCTTTATGCTGTGCCGTCTTCACCCGCAAATGGTGATAACCGCACGCCATGTCACGCGGCAAGGCAAGACGCAAGCGCGCGTATCGTATGGTATCGATCGTGCGCTCTTCGATGATGGGTAGGTCGGAGCGGTTTATTTTACCGTGCGACCTCTGGCCATCTTCACATTCCAGCACCCACTCCAAAATCGCGTTGGCATCGTCGATCGGCAGCGTAACCGAGACCATTGGCTCAAGACAATTTTCGCCGACACGCAACACCGTCACCGGCTCAAGCAGCCGAAGCCACGGATCATTTTCAAAGCGTGCGAGACTGTCGGCGGCCTCGGCATCCGTGGCTGCAGGAAATCCTATCGCCGCGAGCAGTGTCTGGCGCGTTTCATCCGTGGTTTCGTGATAATTCCCGTATACATCCCAATACGCCGGCTCAATGCCGATCAGGTCGGCAAGACGATGGACATCTTCATGAAGCGCCATGCTAGTCCCTCCCTATCCCTTGTCCGTCGCATTGATGGGTGACGCCGCGCCTGCCAACAAGACAAACGAGTGCCCTTTCACCGGAAAAATTTCTTCCGCGTGAATGACGTCGGTGGGCATATCGTCAAGCGTGAAGGCCGTATCGACGACACGCCGCCAATACTTTCCAAACGCTATTGGCGGAAGATGGAAGCGGATCGGGCCGTGATGGGCATTCATCATCACCATCAGACGTTCCCCGCACACGCCCTCACGGCTGCTGGCGACATGAAAACCCAAACACTTGGCATGAGGAACATGCCAATCTTGATGGGACATTTCATGGCCGTTAGGCGACCACCAGGTGATGTCTTTTACCGGCCCATCCTCTATGGGTTGACCCGTAAAAAATTTTTCCCGACGAAACGCCGCGCAGGAGGAGCGAATGCGGATTAGTTCCTTAGAAAATTCAAGAATATCTTCGTCAATATTCGACCAGTCGATCCAACTGATCTCATTGTCTTGACAGTATGCATTGTTGTTACCGTGCTGCGTGCGACCCAGCTCATCGCCGCTGAGCAACATCGGCACACCTTGGGACAGCAGTAACGTGGCCAACAAATTTCGCTTCTGACGCTGGCGTAATTCTTTAACGGTATCGTTGCCGACTTCCCAATCGGTATCGCTGCTCACGCCCTCGACGCCGCAGTTCCAACTGAAATTTTCGTCACAGCCGTCGCGATTATCCTCGCCATTAACCTCGTTGTGTTTGCGCCCGTAACTGACCAAATCTTCAAGCGTGAAACCATCATGCGCGGTGATAAAGTTGATGCTGGTGCGCGGCGTTCTTCCCCTCACGCCGAAAACATCGTCTGAACCGGTGATGCGGTGCGCCAATTCGCTGATCACATTTTCATCCCCACGCCAGAACGAGCGCGCGGTATTACGGTATCGGTCATTCCATTCCGACCACCGCGGCGGGAAAGCCCCCAAACGGTAGCCACCCGGCCCTAAATCCCACGGCTCGGCGATCAGTTTTGTTCCGGCAAGCACGGGGTCTTGAGTGACCGCCGCCAAGAACCCGGATCGCGAATGGAACCCTTCTTCGGTGCGCGTAAGACTGCTGGCGAGATCGAAGCGGAAGCCATCCACCTGCCCGTATTGCGTCCAATGACGAAGTGAATCCATCACCATTTGCAAGACGCGCGGATGAGAAACATTGAGGGTATTGCCGCAGCCGGTATCGTTGACGTAATAACGCGGGTTGTGGGGGTCGAGGCGGTAATAACTGGCGTTGTCGATCCCCCGCAAGGACAGGGTTGTGCCGAGATGTCCCCCTTCACCGGTGTGGTTAAAAACGACGTCCAAAATGACTTCGATCCCAGCGCTATGAAACCGTTGGACCATGGCGCGAAATTCGCCCATGCCACCCGTTACGTCGCCTTTTGAAGGTTCAGTCAAATAGCGCGGTTCCGGAGCAAAAAAAGAATACGGACTGTAACCCCAATAATTGGTCAGCCCCTTCTCCACCAAGTGCGGTTCATCGGTGAAGGGATAGATGGGCAATAACTCAACGGCGCTGATGCCCAAATTTTGGAAATGGCGCAGCATTTCATCGGATGTCAAGCCAGCAAAGGTGCCGCGCAATCCTTTTTTGATACCGGGGTGAAGGCGGGTCATGCCCGCAACGTGAAGCTCATAAATGATGGTGCTCGACCACGACGTGCTCAGCAGATTTTCGTTCCCCGTTGGCAGGGTCGGATCCGTCAACACGGCCTTTGGAATGAAACAGGCATTGTCGCGACGATCAAAAGACAAATCATCAGAACTATTTCTACGGTCATAGCCAAAATTGGCGTCGTGATTGATCAGTTTCCCGAACAAGCCCTTGGCGTATGGGTCAACCAACAGCTTATTGGGATTGAAGCGATGGCCTTCATGCGGCGCATAGGGACCGTACACCCGATAACCGTATAACTGCCCCGGCCGCACCCCCGGCAAATAACCATACCATACAGAATCCGCGCACTCGGCCAAGACATGTCGCGCAATTTCCTGGACGCCGGTCTCGTCGAACAGGCACAGCTCTATCTTTTGCGCGTGCTCGGAAAACAACGCAAAATTAGCGCCGTCACCATCCCACGTCGCCCCCAGAGGATATGGTTTGCCCGGCGACAACGTTTTTATATGCGACGCACTCATCAAGCGCCCCTCCATCACGACCCGATGTATCGCAACACGATTGTCGCCAACGGCGGCAACGTTACAGACAAAGACCACCGCTGGCCATGCATGGGAACGTTTTGAGCTTCCAATTTTCCGGCATTACCGACATCGCTGCCGCCGTAATAGGTCGAATCTGTATTCAAGACTTCGGCATACTGTCCCGGGCCAAGCACGCCGAGGCGATAATCGGTCCGCACCACGGGCGTGAAATTACAGACCACAAAGATATGTTCGGCGTCGTTCATACCGTTACGCCTAAACGCCACGACGCTACGTTGATGATCATGGCACTCAACCCACGAAAATCCTTCCGGATCAAAATCACGGCTATGCAACGCAGGTTCGTCGCGATAGAGACGGTTGAGATCGCGCACCAATGCCAGCACACCGCTGTGCCCTTTATCTTCAAGCAAATGCCAATCTAGGCTGGCGTTATGATTCCACTCGTTTTCTTGGGCGAATTCGCCACCCATAAACAACAGCTTTTTTCCTGGATGCGTAAACATAAACGCAAAATAGAGCCGCAAATTGGCCAGGCGCTGCCATTTATCACCTGTCATGCGCCCGATCAGGGAACCTTTGCCGTGCACGACCTCATCGTGAGACAGAGGCAGCACAAAATTTTCCTGAAAGGCATAAAGCAATCCGAACGTCAGATCATCTTGATGATGCTGACGATAGATCGGGTCACGCGACATATACCGCAAGGTGTCGTGCATCCACCCCATGTTCCACTTATAACCAAAGCCTAAACCGCCCACATACGTCGGTCGGGAAACCATCGGCCAGGCGGTGGATTCTTCGGCCACCGTGAACGCGCCCGGGTGTCGGCTATACACCAATTCATTAAGGCGCTTGAGAAATCCAATCGCCTCAAGATTTTCATTGCCGCCGAAAACGTTGGGGATCCATTCGCCATGTTTGCGGCTGTAATCGAGATACAGCATTGACGCCACCGCATCGACCCGCAATCCATCGATATGATAAGCCTCAAGCCAGAACAGGGCATTGGCGAGCAGGTAATTGGAGACCTCGACACGCCCAAAGTTATAGATCAACGTACCCCAATCGGCATGACGCCCCAATCGCGGGTCAGCATGTTCGTAAAGATGAGTGCCGTCGAATTTCCCCAGACCGTGTGTATCTTCCGGAAAGTGACCAACCACCCAATCAAGGATGACGCCGATACCGGCTTCATGACAACGTTCGACAAAAACGCGGAAATCGTTAGGCGGGCCGAACCGGCTGGTGGGCGCAAACAAACCAATCGGCTGATAGCCCCACGATCCTTCGAACGGAAACTCGCTGACCGGCAATAATTCGATATGGGTAAAACCCAAATTCTTTACATAAGGCACCAGTTCGTCGGCAAGCTCCAGATAGCTCAACGAGCGCAACCCCTCTTCGGGATTACGCCGCCATGAACCGAGATGAACCTCATAGATGCTGATGGGGTCCTGACATCTGGCCGTTTCGGTGCGACGGCTCATCCATGCGTCATCCGACCATGAATAGTCATCCAGGCCGTAAACAATCGAGGCCGTGCCGGGTGCTTGCTCCATAAAAGAAGCGTAAGGGTCGGCCTTTAAGGGTAAGACGTTGCCGTTCTGAGCTTTAATCTCGTATTTATACAAAACGCCTTCGCCAAGCTCGGGGATAAAGATTTCCCAAATGCCGCAACTGGGATGAAGACGCATGGGATGGCGACGCCCATCCCAATCGTTGAACGTCCCGACGACACTAACCCGCCGTGCATTGGGCGCCCAAACCGCAAACAAAACGCCGCTCACGCCATCAATAGTCCTCACATGCGCGCCAAGTTTGTCAAAGGTCCTAAAATGGGTGCCTTCAGACAAAAGGTGAATATCCACATCGCCCAGCGCCGGGCCAAAGCTATAAGGATCAATGACGTCCCTGGTTTGGCCGCTGGACGTTACGCGCAGCCGATAGGCAAACCGATTTTTGTGCGAGGGCAAATGGGCGATGAACAAACCTGACTCGTGCGCACGCTCCATGGGAGCAACGATTTCGTTCGTCGCGACATCAACGACATCGGCACGTTGAGCATGGGGCAAAAACGCCCGCACCCACAATCCGCCCTTGGCTCCACCATGCATGCCAAGATAGGAAAATGGGTCGTAATGATCCGCGTTTATGATGGCCTTGGCGGCATCATCGCTTACTGTTAAGGCCATAATTTAAATATCCGCGGAGGTGAGGGGATCAGCCTTTAGACTTTGCCGAGGCCTTGCCGGACGACGATTTGGCCTTGGCGGCAGGCTTTGCCTTAGCTTTTTCTGGAGCTTTTGCAGCGGCTTTTTCTTTGGGTTTCGCTGGAGAATCGCTCTTCGTTTTGGCTGAAGCCTTAGCTGGGGCCTTAGCCGGAGCTTTGGCCTTAGCTTTGGAAAGTTCTTGGGAAATCAAAATCTCCGCCTGGAACCAATGTTCCATATCCCGACCGGTCGGGCGGCCTTCGGCTTCCCATAATTCATAGGCCTTGTTCAAGATACGTTCGCGTTCTTTTGCAGCAGCCATGATCCATCTCCACGAAAATAATTGAGAATAATTATCCCTTGAGCGAACATTCGTGTTCATTCAAAGATATGAACTAACATGCAATGGACTATAATACCATCATCAACCTGGCGTCGCCACCATCGAGGCGTACAAGTCCTGTGAAAATGAGAAGAATTTAGCGTGTCCAAACTCACTGATTTGCCGCAATGGAAAGCCCTGAACGGCCATTTCAAAACGATCGAAAATCAAGATATGCGCGACTGGTTCATGGCCGACGCCAATCGTTTTAAGACACTTTCGTTACAGGCCTGCGGAATTCTTCTCGATTATTCCAAAAATCGCATCACCAGTGAAACTCTGGAACTGCTCTTTACACTTGCGCGCGCCGTCAATCTTGAAGGATGGCGCGAGCGCATGTTTAAGGGCGAAAAAATCAACAACACCGAAGGCCGCGCCGTTCTGCACGTAGCATTGCGCAATCGTTCCAACACCCCGGTATTCGTCGATGGTGCAGATGTCATGCCCGCCGTCAACGACGTGCTAGCGCGGATGGGAACTTTTGCCGACGCGGTTCGTAATGGGGCCTGGACCGGCGCTACCGGCAAACGTATCACCGACGTCGTCAACATCGGCATCGGCGGTTCCGACCTAGGCCCGAACATGGTGACCGAGGCGCTATCGGCATACGCCAGCAAGGAAATGCGCTATCACTTTGTCTCCAACGTCGATGGCGCGCACATCGCACATGTCCTGTCCCAAACTTCATGGGATACGACGCTGTTCATCATTTGCTCGAAGACCTTCACCACCCAAGAAACCATGCTCAACGCACAAACGGCACGCGCTTGGTTTATCGATCAAGGCGGACGGGATAAAGACGTCGCGCGCCATTTCGTCGCCGCTACCACCAACGTTGCCGCCGCCGAAAAGTTCGGCATCCCCAAAGAAAATCTGTTTGAGTTCTGGGACTGGGTCGGCGGACGCTTTTCGCTGTGGTCGGCGGTGGGCGTCTCCATCGCCGTCGCAATCGGCAAAGATGGATTTTCTCGCCTGCTTTCCGGCGCGCACGCTATGGACCGTCATTTCCAGGACGCGCCCTTAGAACAAAACATGCCGGTGATCTTGGCCATGCTGCGCATCTGGTACACCAATTTTTTTGGCGCTCAAAGCTGGGCCGTGATCCCCTTCTCCCAAAACCTGCGCTGGTTTCCCGATTACACCCAGCAAGGCACGATGGAAAGCAACGGCAAGAGCACGGACCGCGACGGACAAGCGGTCGACTATGCCACTTCGCCCGTCACCTGGGGCAAAGCGGGCACCGATTGCCAGCATTCCTTTTTCCAACTGCTGCACCAAGGAACTAAATTCATTCCCGCCGATTTTTTGGCCGCCGCCCAACCCGATGTCTTGGTGGAAGGCCACCACGACATCCTGCTCGCCAACTTCATCGCCCAAACCGAAGCGCTGATGGTCGGCAAAACCGAAGCCCAGGTCCGCCAAGAGCTGCAGGCCCAGGGCATGAAGCCCGAAACTCTGGAAGCGTTATTGCCACACAAGGTTTTCCCCGGCAATCGCCCCACCAACAGCTTGGTGTATACCCGCCTGGACCCTGAAACGTTAGGCGCGTTAATTGCGCTTTACGAACATATGACTTTTGTTCAGGGCGTGATGTGGAACGTCAATTCGTTTGACCAGTGGGGTGTCGAACTGGGCAAACAATTGGCGCAGCGCATTCTCCCCGAACTGACGGGGACCAAACCCGCCGACAGCCATGACAGTTCAACCAACAACTTGATCAACTTCATGCGCAAGATGCGGCATTAAAAAAAACCGATACCAACAAGCCCCCCTCGATAAGGGTGGAGATAACGATGTGTGTGAGAATGCTGCCGAGACTAGACGGCACTCTTCCCACGCTGAACTTCGGCGGCAAGACGCTCAAGATTTTGCTCGTTGGCGGCAGCCACGAACTCAGCTATGTGCTGATAGTGCTCGATAGTGTCAAAGGTCTGACGCCACTTCACTTCCGTGCCGCCAGCCTTGGGTTGGAGTTCTATGGTCAGTAGGAAGTGATGTTCGGAGAGGTGCTCGACCTCAAAGACCTTGTCGACTTCAATTCGGGTGAAGCGACCCTCATTTGGATAGTCCTTACCATCCGGCCCGTGCATTGTTAGAAGCCACTTTCCGCCGGGACAGAATTCGAACTGATGAATCGAGTTGGTGAAGCCTGCTGGCCCCCACCATCTGGCAACCCGGGCAGAATCGCTTATCGCGGCAAAGACCTCGGAAGGACTGGCTGAGAGCATCTTGCTTCTGGAGTCAGAGCGGTTCTCGCAGGACAATATCTCCCTGACATAAGCCTCGAGTTTCGCCAAATGTTGCTTGCCGCCTTCAATAGCACCGTACTTCTCAACCACCTCGTCGCGGGAGTCCTGGCTGGGGAAAATATGACGCAGAGTGACGAGGGTGCCGATGACCGTTTCTTCCAAGATGACGAAGGCCTCGAACCAGACCCGTTGACCGTCGCCATGATCGAAAACCATGCGGGACGGGGGCGTGATTTCCTTAAACACCGAGTGGTTGGGGTAGCGGGTGCCGTCCGGCCCCACCATATCGAACTTCCAGATACCGCCGACCTGGAAATCCAGGCTTACATCCTCACAGGTGAAGCCGTCCGGACCCCACCAATTGTTGACGTGTGCGGGGTCAGTCATGGCTTTCCAGACCAGTTCGCGGGCGAAAGGGAGTTCCCGTTGCAGCACCAGTTCGCAGTCTTTTTCATCCGTTGCCATCGTTTCCCTCATTTTCCAGACTATGAAGATAAATTTCCAGGCGGTCCAGACGGGCTTCCCAGACTTTGCGCTGTTCCTCGATCCAGCCCGACGCTGTTTTCAAGGGAGCCGCCTCCAATCGACAAGGCCGCCACTGGGCGTTTTTACTCCGGCTGATCAGCTTGGCCCTCTCCAGCACCTTCAGGTGCTTGGTGACGGCCGGCATGGACATGTCCAAGGGCTGGGCCAGCTCACCCACCGTAGCCTCGCCTTTGCCCAGCCGCGCCAGAATGGCCCGCCGGGCCGGGTGGGCCAAAGCCGTGAAAGTCGCGTCCAGTTGGGCCTCATATTTAACCATATGGTTAAATACAACGGCAAAGGCCCTTCCGTCAAGGGGCGGCTCGGCGCTTTGCGCCTGCGCCGTCGCAAAACGCTTCCGCGTTTTGCCGAACAAGGGTCCATTCACCTCTCCCCCGCGCCATAAAAAAAAGGCCCCGCGTGGGGGCTCTTTTTTTTATGGCGGACAAGGATCCGTCTAACTCATATTTCTGTGCGTTCACGCCCGACCTTAGATTTTCATCGCTTGAAACCAGATTTTCTGTCGTGTTTTGCGCCGCTCGGCCATGAGATACGCGCGGATTTTATCGCATGCCTGCGCATACGCGATTTTACCGCCAGGTTGAACGGCTTCACAGTATATAATGTGCAAGCCCGCCTCGGTCTCCACCGGGCCGCCTACCTGACCCGGAGCGAGTTGAAACAGCACCGCATCCAAGCTGGCGTACAATTTACCCGGCGGCACTTGGCCCAACTGCCCACCATCCAACGCGCTTGGGCATTCGGAATGCTGCAGCGCCAACTGAGCAAACTTTTCCGGATGCACCTGGGCCTCAGCCATCAACGCATGGATGCGTGCATGCGCAGCCTCCGGCGTATTGTCAGGATATTCAGGGTTGAGGGTAATCAGAATATGACGCGCGGTGCGCAATTCAGGCTTCACGAAGCGCTCGGGATGCTCGGCGTAAAACGCCTCGACCTCAGCCTCGCTCACCGGTTCGACATCATCACCCACCAAGCTCATCACCGCATCGAACGCAAGTTCGCGCCACAATGCACGGCGTAACGCACCTTCCGTCATGCCGCTTTCGCGCATGGCGACGTGAAATGTTTCTTCATCTTCGTATCGCGCCTTAATCTGGCGCACGGCAGCATCCAGCGCCGCATCGGGGATTGAGATGCGCGCGCCTTGCGGCGACTTCAACGCTATATCTTCCAGTGCAAGGGTCTTATCTGCTTGAGCCTGTGCGAATTTCAACTGCTCAGACTCAAGCTCGGCGGGCTGTTTGCCAAAACGGTCCACCGCCACGCGCAATACATGATACGCGTAAAGCCCTTTATCCGTCGAATTCAAGGCAGGCATCTTCATGCCCCGGCTTCCTCCAATGCGCGGATTTCTGGGTCTGCCCAGTCAAGGCTGGTTTCGGCGACCTGCAACGTATGGCCGGGAAAACGCACGTGATAGACCACCCCGCCCGGCGCATTGCGCAGAATTTTAAGCACTTCGCCTTCCGCCCCCGTTTCGGCCACCACTTCACCACCGACCGCAAACGATTTGAGCGCGATCACCTTTTCACGAAATTCGAACTTTGACGGCACCCAATGCTCATCGGCGGGAATCAGTTCTTCTTCACGGCAGCCCACCACCCGGTCATCGCCTAAAAAATGCACCGTGTAAATGATCTGGTCTTGCAGGAACGTGCCACGATCAACCACGGTACCCGCCGTACCCCGGCGCATGATCAACTGGCCCCGCTCCATTCCCGGAAAGGTGCCGTCGTTACGCACGTTGCGGATCACCCGCACCTCATCGCCGATGTCAAATTCAGCTCGCACCTTCGGCTCCTTATTTCACCAGTTGTCCCAAGGGCACGAAGGCCGGTTTGGCGGCCTGAGCTTGAGCCTTGTAAATCTGCAAAACCTTTTCGGTACGCGCGTCGGAAGCGACAAAATCTTGGTAAGCCTTGCTCAGCAATTCAGCGTAAAGCGCTTTACGCGCCGCTTCATCGGCAGGCGGATGATCTTCCGCTTCGATGTAATCGTGGTAACGCTGCAAGATATGCAAACGATTAACGTGTACCACCGCCTGATCGAAGGGCACCTCGAAGTAAGTTAAAAAATCCTCCGCCCCTTCCAGTTCGGATAGTTCGTCTTCCAATGCGTCGTCAAAATTAAACATGGCGTTATCTCCTGATTTAAGCGGCGCTGGCTTGCAAAGCCTGACGCGCTACATCCGCCAGGGCCTTTGCCCCGATCCGGTCTTTTGCATCCAACGCAGCCACGTGATCGAGCCGCTGCAACCCCGCCTCAACATCACCCAGGCGCAAGCACAAATACCCGGTGCCTTTTAGTGCATGCAGATAAAAGCGCACCAGTTCCCCCCGCTCCGCCGTGGCGCGTGCAATGTCATCGGCGGTAACATCTTGCCATAACGGGGTAAAATTCAACCGCCGCGCCACCACTTCCATCGCGCGGGACGCTACCGCCAGCGCGGCATCATGTTGATGGCGGTAAAAATAATACCGATACAGCGCCACCAGCACGCTTAGATGCTCTGGCGCAAGGGTTTCGGCCTGGCGCAACTTTACTTCAGCCTTAGGCGCACCATAGGCCATCGCTGCTTCAAGGATTAAAACTTCGACCCGCAGATCGAGCGGCTCATCGAAGTACATGCTGCCGGGTTTGAAATCCAACAGGTCCATGGATCAGCTCCCCACCGCCTGTTTGACCACTACCGGATTGCGCCCCCGCCGACGAGCGTCCTCATCTGCGCCATCACAAACAGACGTGCCTTCGCACTCCTTGCAACTGCCTTCGCCGATACCGAGTTGATTTTCGATAACCGCCAGACGGTCAAACACACAGGCGACCGCATCGGCCACCGGATCGGGAATCAGGTGATGGTTCAAATCAATGCCCGATGGATTCAAATGCGCAGTTCCCTGGGTGCGCACGACGCGACCGGGGATGCCCACCACCGTGCGCCGCTCGGGCACGTCGGCGATAACCACCGAATTGGCTCCTACCTTGGCATGTGCGCCGATGGTGATGGGGCCTAAAATCATCGCCCCGCCACCGACGATGACGCCATCGCCTAGGGTTGGATGGCGCTTGCCCCGGCTCCAAGACGTGCCGCCCAACGTGACGCCGTGATACAGGGTAACGTCGTTACCGATCTCCGCCGTTTCGCCGATCACCACGCCGTGCCCATGATCGATGAAAAAGCGCCGCCCAACGGTAGCGCCGGGATGAATTTCAATGCCTGAAAACATACGGCTGAAAAACGCCAACAGCCGCGCCGGATAGTGCCAGTTCGCCCGCCACAGCAAATGCGCGATGCGGTGATTGATAACCGCGTGTACGCCGGGGTACGTGGTCAGAACTTCCAAACGATTGCGCGCGGCGGGATCGCGATCGAACACACACGCGATGTCTTCGCCGATCAGTTTAAATAAGCCCGGCGTTTGAGAATCAGACATGGCCAAAATCCTCTTGGGGCGCGGTTTCTTGATAGAAGCGCAATAGATCGATGTCTTCGGGCGAGCGTTTGACGGAGGTGGTGAAGCTACGCACGCAGTGCAAAATGCTGGCGGCGCGAACCGGGTCCACGGTCATGCCCAAATGACGATACGCTTCGCAGACCGCGCGGGTGCCGGAATGTTTGCCCAATACGATACGATGCGCGCGCCCGACTTCGGCGGGATCGATGCCTTGATAATTCAGCGGATTTTTCAACAGGCCATCCACATGGATGCCCGCTTCATGGGTGAACACACCATCACCCAACAGGCTTTTGTGCCACGGCACCGGACGGCCCGAGGCACTCGCCACCAACGCGGAAAGTGCGCCGATGGTGCGCAGATCAATGCCCGTTTCAATGCCGTGCAAATGTTTAAGCCCCATCACGACTTCTTCAAAGGGCGCATTGCCCGCACGCTCACCTAAGCCAGACACCGTGGTATTGGCGTGGGTCGCCCCACCCAACACGGCGGCCAGGGTATTGGCGGTGGCGAGCCCTAAATCGTCATGCGCGTGCATTTCCAGTTCCAGATCGCTCACGCGGCGCATCGCTTCAAACTGGCTGCGCACACCAAAAGGTTCACACACCCCGACCGTATCGGCATAACGAAAGCGTTTTGCCCCCGCCGCCTGAGCGGCATCAAGTACACGGGCCAAAAAATCCGGATCGGCACGTGAGGCATCTTCGCCGCCGACGATAACGTCCAACCCTAAATCCACCGCCTTGGGCACCAGGCGACGGATTTCAGCCAGCGCCCAATCCCGGTCGCGGCCCAATTTGTGTTTCAGATGTTGGTCCGAAACCGGCATCGATAAATCGACCGCCTGCACACCTAAACCTTCGCACTCGGCCAGGTCGTCGTCGCGCATCCGGCACCACACCAGCAGCTTCATTGAAAGCTTTAAATCGGCAACGGCGCGGATCGAGGAACGTTCTTCGTCCCCCATGGCGGGAATGCCGATTTCAGCCTCGGGCACGCCGATAGCATCAAGATGGCTGGCAATGGCAAGCTTTTCCGCCAACGAAAAGGCCACGCCTGCGGACTGTTCACCGTCACGCAGCGTGGTGTCGTCGATAACCAACAGGGGCTTTATGCGAGTATTGCCATTGTTCATTTTTGCGCTCCAAAGCGGCGATTACTCTAACCGTAGCAATGGACGTGCCAGGAAATTTACATCGTAATTTCAATGAACTAATGGATGAGCGCTCACTCGATTGTCGCAAATCAAACAAAAATGGCGGCAAAAAGGGCGAGGAGAAATCCCCCCGCCCAACGTTTGGAAACAACCGCGCAATGCCGTTAAGCATAGGCCGGCGCGAATGAGGTTTGGCAATTTACCGCCGGGCCATTCTCACTCCAATACGGGGAGAGCTTGCGAAGCTTGGCCACCACGCCGGGAACGACTTGAATGACTTTTTCGATCTCCTCGGGCGTGTTGAAGCGCGACAGAGAAAACCGCACCGTGCCATGCGCGGCGGTAAACGGTATGCCCATCGCGCGCATCACATGCGACGGTTCCAATGATCCAGAAGTGCAGGCCGAACCGCTGGATGCAGCAATGCCGTCTTTATTGAGCAGCATCAAAATGGCTTCGCCTTCGATGTATTCAAACGCCACATTCAGAGTATTGGGCAGGCGGTTCGATGGATCACCGGTCACAAAACAATGAGAAACTGCATCCAAGATGCCCTGTTGCAATCGATCGCGCATCGCCTTCACTTCGGATTGTTCAAACGCCATATGCTTTGCCGCCAGTTCACACGCAACACCCAAGCCCACAATGGCGGCGGCGTTTTCGGTACCTGCACGGCGACCACGTTCTTGATGGCCACCGCGCAATAACGGACGAAAGCGCGTACCGCGTTTTAAGTACAGCACGCCAATCCCTTTGGGTGCATGCAGCTTATGACCGGACAGCGACAACATATCGATCTTGGTCGCCTTCAAATCGATGGGCACCTTACCCACCGCCTGCACCGCGTCGGTGTGAAACAACACCCCCGCCGCATGGGCCATTTCCGCCATCTCCACCACCGGAAACAGGCTGCCCGTTTCGTTATTGGCCCACATCACGGATACGATCGCGACTTCAGGCGACAGCAATTTTTGATACTGTTCCATATCCAGGCGGCCTTTTTCATCCACCTTCAGGTAATGGATCGTGTAATCTTCTTTTTCCAGGTGTTTGCACAATTCCAACACCGCCGGATGTTCGATAACGGTGGTGATAATCTCTTTGCGTTTGGGATACGCCTTCAGCGCCGACAGGATGGCGGTGGAATCCGATTCCGTGCCGCACGAGGTAAAGACGATTTCCGAATCATGCGCCGCGCCCAATAGGCTTTGCACCTGTTCACGCGCTTTTTTGATGGCGAAGCCAACTTTATTGCCAAACTGGTGCATGGAAGACGGATTGCCGAATTGTTCGGTAAAAAAGGGGAGCATCTCTTCCACCACTTCTAAGTCGACTTGCGTGGTGGCGTTGTTGTCCAAATAAATCCCATCCATGGTTTAGCCCCTCACACTGATGCTCACGGGAGCGGGCTTTTTGGCTACCGGCACCACATGGATAAATTCGCCGAGCGCTTCCATCATCTGCTGCTGCACACCGCCCAGCGTCAGACCCGCCATTTGGCACCCGGCGCATGCGCCAACCAAATGCACCATCACCTGATTGCCTTGCACGTCGATCAATTCAATATCGCCGCGATCCGCTTGCAACGTGGGCCGCACCGCTTCAATGACGGCTTCAATCTTCTTGATGCGCTGTAAATTGGTGAGTTTACCAGCGGTAGGCGCAGGAATGGTTTCGGACGCAATGGGTTCCGGCCACGCCCGAGCCTCAGGATCGAAAGTCTCGCCCCGTTCGGCCAATACCTTGCCCAAAATTTCCTCGATCCCTTCATGGCACGACGAACAACCACCGCCCGCCTTGGTGTAGTTGGTGACGTCTTCGACGGTTTTCAGGCCGTTAGCGCGAATGGTGTCTTCGATCATCACCGCATCGACAGCGAAACACTTGCAGATCAACTCGCCTTCTTCGTGGTCGTCTTTCCACACTTCGCCCCGGTAATCCGCGATGGCAGCCTGCAACGCCTCGCGCCCCATGACGGAACAGTGCATCTTTTCAGGCGGCAACCCCTGTAGATAATCGGCGATGTCTTGATTGGTGACTTTCAGCGCTTCATCCAGGGTCTTGCCCTTGATCATTTCCGTCAGCGCCGAGCTGGATGCAATGGCCGAACCGCAGCCGAACGTCTGAAAACCCGCGTCTTCGATAATCTCGGTTTCAGGGTTGACCTTCAATTGCAGGCGCAACGCATCACCGCACGAAATGGAACCGACATCGCCGGTAGCATTGGCGCTGGCCACTTCCCCGGCATTGCGAGGATTAAAGAAGTGATCTTTGACCGTTTCGGAATAATCCCACATTCGATTAGGTCTCGCTTTTTTGTTGGCGCGTTAAGCGCAGAAAGATTTGCCGCAGCCGCAAGACGACTTGGCGTTGGGATTGTCAAAGACAAAGCCGGCGCCTTCAACGCTTTCGGTGAAATCAATAGTGGCGCCGTTCAGCAACGCCACGCTATCGGGGTGGACGAACACACTAAGCCCGCCCGCCTGAACGACTGTGTCGCCTTCGGGCGCTGCTTCCTCGAGACTCAGAGCATATTGAAATCCGGAACAACCGCCGCTGGATACTTGAATGCGCAGGCCCGCAACGGGCTTGCTAGCACCGGCAATCACCTGGGAGAGGGCGGCCTGCGCGCTTTCGGTCAACTGCAACATGTCATCTCCTATCGTTTATTATCCCGAGGGACGTGTTGGAGATGAAATCGCAAAGACCGTGCCAGACCTTAACCCCTTGAAGATCAACGAATTGATGGGCTAACCGATTGTCGCATCTGCGACAAAACGACCCCTTGCGACAACGGTTCGCTGGCCACAACCTTCAGCGCCTTGCCCGGCTCAAACGTCACGCGAGCGAGCATTTCCGAGCTGGCATAGACGGTGCCTTGTTTATCCACCACCATCACGAAGACGATGCCCATGCTCTTGGCGACCTCGGTCCACGCTTGAGGACCGGCGACGGTAAGTGCAGTGGCTGCCGCGTCCGCCAACGCACCATCGGTATGAATGACCGACACGGAAACCAGATGATCCACTGGCATGCCGCTATGGGGATTGAGGATGTGCGAATAACGCACCCCATCGGCCTCGACAAAGCGTTCATAATTGCCCGAGGTGTGCAGACTCTCTCCACCCATCAGCTCAACCGAAGCGATCACCCCCCAATCGCGCGGATCGCGAATGCCCAGCTTCCACATCCGTTCCCCTGCATCGCCTAAGGTGCTCAATCCTCCGCCCGCGTTGACGATGGCGTTTTCGATGCCCATCGTTTTCAACTTGGCCACCGCCATATCCATCGCCACACCTTTGGCGAAGCCACCGAAATCGAGGCTGACTGCGCGATTGGCGCTATGAACCACACCATCGCTGATGGTGAGATCATGCATGCTGGGCGCTTGCGCGGCCAGGGCGCGCACGGCGGCTAAGTCAGGCATGCGCCCCTGGGGCGGTTCGTCGGCATGAAAGCCCCATACGTCGACCAGATTTCCGATGGCGGGATTAAACAGACCACCGCTCATATCCTCGAACCGCTTTGCCTGTTCAATCAGCGGCAAAACGAAGGGCGAAACCGCCCTATCCTCGCCCTGGGCGATGGCTTCATTGAGCGCCACCAATTCACCGCCCGATTTCCAAGCATGCCAATCCTTGTGCATGCGCTGAAAATCACGATCCACGGCGGCGATGGCGTGCTTGGCGGTTGCCTCATCCGCGCCGCGAATGACAAACTCCACCAACGTGCCAAACACGTAACGCGTCTCGCGCACCTCCGTTTTTGGTGGAGTACACGTTGCAAGCAGAAAACATAATAAGGCTGCAACGACGCGCATCTTGCCCGCACCCTTTCTTACCAAATATCGTCCGGAGCCTTAAGACGCTCCACCACTTCTCCGCCGATCAGGTGCTTTTCAACGATCTCACGCACATCATCGGGAGTTACCTTCAGGTACATGGTGCTTTCGGGGTAAATCAAAACGCTGGGGCCGGTGAAACAAGGGCCGACGCAGCCCGACGCGCTGACCTTGTGTTTACCCCACAAATCATGGTCTTGGAATGCCAACATAAACGCATCCATCACTTCACTTGAATTGAACTGCGAGCATGAGCCGCGCGGATGCCCTTGGGGGCGCGATTGGGTGCAGACAAAAACGTGTTTTTCGGGACGAGGCATGCCGTCTCTCCTATTAAAAATGTGAAACCTTATCGCGGTTGCGGCTGATGGGTCATACAGGCCTTAGGACAAACCTTGATGCACGCCTGGCAGCCGATGCAATCCATCGGGTCTTTGAGGCTCATGACCATGGAAGTATCGTCGGAGAACCCATCCCCATCATCCCAATCGTCATCGTCCGAAGCGTCGCCCAAATCCAAGTCGTCGCGATCAACCAGATCGAACACATCGCGCGGGCAAGTTTTGAAACACCGCCCGCAACCAATGCACTTGGTCTGATCCAGGGTCATGATAAATTCGGGCGTATATTCGACGCCGCCCCGCGTGATGCCAGTGATATTGCTCATGTCGTTTTCCTTATCGTCCCATTATTCTTAGCCACGATCTTGTTCGACGGCTTTCAGCGCCGCGTTAGCGTCTGCCCATGCCTTGCACGCGTCATAGGTATCCTGCGCGATCTGGGGCAGTTTCTCGAATGCGCTCGGCAAACCGTCTTCCACCAAGTCGTGCAGTTCCATCGCCTTTTCTGCGGCAATGCGTTTGGCCGTGCGTTCGGCTTTTTGCACGACCTTGAATGCGTCGTCGTCCATCTCTCACTCCATCAAAGACCGGCAACTTCCGGATAGTTGCCAACGATGCCCAACGCTACCGACAGCAACTTGTCGGCTTCGTCCTTCATTTTTGACAGGCTTTCGAAACCAAAGCGATGCACATCGCGGAGCGATTTTTCCACCACTACCAACTTGCCTACTGTGATGATGACGCGACCAAATCCTTCGTGAGAAATGTTGATCATCGGCACCGCCATCTTGCCGCATTCAGCTTCGGTCTGCACCGCGATGGCGTTGTAAAAGGCCTTCACCCGCGCCAGCGTTTCTTCATCCGGATCGCCCACCACCGGAATGGCACGCTTGCGTTCCTTGGTCAGCACCAACGGATCCAACACCTGCAGGTCGGATGCGGTGTCGTAAACGCCATAAGAATCGATAGCGCGAATTTGGCGCGTCATTTCCTTGACGAAACTGGTCTCTAATACGGGGTCTTTAGGGTCGATCAATAACGCTTCGCTCATGGTTTACTCCTCAAAATAGGTCAACGCCGGCAGATGGCCCCGCGCCACCGCCCAGCGAGTTATCATCACGCCCAGGATAAGCCCCAGGCCTGCGCCTAACGCCTGCGCGCCATCGTCAAAATTCATCACGGCCATCATCGCCGCACCGACCACAAGGCCCAGCGACGGCAGGCCATAAGCGAGAAACGCGGACTTCAGCAACCCATTGCTGGAACAGGCCACCGTCACCCGATCGCCAGAATGCAAGTCCACGCCTTCAACGGGCAGGCGCATGCTGGCGCTGCCAGCTAGACCGCCCAACACACTCATGGAGCATGTGGAAGTCTTATCGCACGATTGACAGGCCGAAAGCCTGGGCACATCGAGCCACAGCCGACCTGCGCCATCGCGCATCACTTGACCGGAAACGGTGGGCTCAGAAAAAGTTGGGGGGAGTGTTTCAGTCATTCCAGCCCTCGGCTTCCATTTCATCAAATCGCCCTAAGTTTTCTTTGCTTTCGCGCCCTACGGTATTCAGCGCCCGCGCGATCCATGCGCTGGGGCCTGCGCGCAGTTCCTCTTGCAGGTCTTCGAGTAACGTGGATATCGGGGTGCCGGGCTGCACTTTTTGGGGCACCACGCCGATACGTGCCAGTTTGGAAATGGCCGAGCCGCCGATGGCCTGCACATAGACCGCCGCGCATTCCTTCAGCGCTTCAATCTTGGCATCCAATTTGTCTTCGTTGCCGTCTTGATCCAACGCCCCAAACTCCACCGCGTCGGTCATGGCGGCGTTTTCCAGATCGACCTCATACATCACGAACGCTTTGGCGGACCCAAAGTGCTGATCCACATGGCGCATGTCGGCGGAGGCAAAAGCGACTTTCAATCCCCTGGGCACATTGTGTTGCATGCTGCCCTCCTCAGTGGCGCAATCCAGAACGCGGAGATGCCGGGTAATGGCCATCGTCCCCCTCCCTTTTTTCTGCCGTTTGCGCGTAAATGGATGTGTGCGGATGAACTTCGCCCTTTTCCGTCGACAGCATCAGATTGGCGATGTCGAACAAGGCATCGCGCGTACCGGCATACCCCATCCAAGTGCGGCGAAATCCGCCCACAAAATCGAACTGCGGGAAACCGGCGCGCAATACCGGAACACCCAAGCGCTCGGCGCTTTGCACACAATGGGAATTGCCGATCACCAATTCCACGCCTGCGTCTCGGCCCATAGTTTCCAAGTCTTCCAAATCGCCAATTTTCACCACATCCACGGGCAAATCGTTCAGCACGTCGGCGCGCGCGGGAACCACGCAGGCCACCACTTCCGCCCCCATAGCGGCGCTTAAATCGGCCAACGCCTTGACCTGATCAGGGTCACCCGCCAACGCCAACCGCGCTTGGCCGATCATGAAGTGGGTGTCGAGCATGGCGTCTTGAAGTTGGCTCCGTTGGCGTTTCAGTTTTTCCGGCGCGGACCGACCGGAAATGACGGCAAGTGCGTGAACAAATGCATCCACGGCATCCAGCCCCAACAGATGATCGAAGCGATAGTCCGCTAGACCAGTCTTTGCCGCCAGCATGTCCGCCGCCGCAGCCAAATGACGCCCAATGACCAGGGTGGCCTTGGCCGTTCCCGCATGGCGAATGTCATCCAGCGCCGTGCCGCCGGTGGTGAGCGGATTGAAATCTCTTCCCGCCAGATGACCGTCCAAACTGGTCGAAAGATCGGGAATAACGACGGGTTTCAGGCCGAACAGTTCCGCCATATCCTTAACCGCTTCGATATCACCCGGCGTCAGGTGTGCGCCGACCAATATGTTGATGCGATTGGCCTCGACAGCCTGAGGCGCCGGAACCACCAACGCCTCGATCACCGCTAGCACCGCCTTGGCGTAGCCCGTTTCCAGACAGCCGGTAAAATCAGGGGTATCGACCGCCACCACTTCGGTTGATGAAAATTCCGGGTGAGCATCGCGAAACGCTTTGATGCCCAACCTCACGTCGGAGCCTTGAGTCTCCGAAAGCCCGGTGGTGGGCAGACCGATAATGGCGGGGGCAGATTTTGCGCAGATCGTCGCCAGCCCTTCGGTTACGTTTTCATCCGAACCCATGACGGTAGAAATCTGATCCATCGCCGTCGTTTGCAGCGGTATGGGTTCGCGAAAATGGCGCACGAAAAACACCTTGCCAAATGCGGTGCAGCCCTGACTGCCGTGCAGCATGGGTATGGTGCGTTCCAGGCCTAAAAACGCCAGCGCCGCGCCGATGGTTTGGCTCGATTTCAGCGGATTGACGGATAACGGTTTGCTGCGCTTTAAGATTTCAACCATGGCTCATCCCTCCCTCCCCACATCCGAGGACCACATCCGAGGAAATGTCCCAGGGCGCGGGCTTGCGCACCGCGTCCCAAATCGGGCTTTCCAAGGACAACGCCAACTGGCGCGCCAGTTCGACCATGCCTTCGTATCCGGCATAGGCGAATTCGCGTTCTTGGTTGATGTCGAGAAACGGCACGCGAGCCTTGAGCGCGGTATACATGTTGCGTCCACCCGCGATTAAAATGTCAGCCTTGAGTTTGGCTACCGTATCGAGCAACGCGCGCGGATTGCCGTCTTCAATCATTAAAGCATCATCACCCATCAGATCGCGAATGCGCGCTTTGTCTTCTTCGGTGGATTTTTTGGTGCCGGTGGCAACGACTTCAAGCCCCAAATCCTGTAATGCCGCCACCACCGACCACGATTTCACGCCGCCGGTATACAGCAACACCCGCTTACCCTTAAGTCGATCGCGCCACGGTTTTAAGCGTTCATCAAGCAGTACCTCTTCGCGTTCAATCAATGCTTCGGTACGCGCGGTTAGGCTGTCATCGTCGATGATTTCAGCGAACTTACGCAAGGCTTGCGACACATCGGATGTGCCGTAAAAGCTGCCTTCAAACCACGGGGTGTCGTATTTTTCCTTCAGCTTGCGCGCGACGTTCAACATGGCCTTGGAACAGACCATCATGTTGACTTCGGCGCGGTGGATGGTTTGCACGTCGCGAAAGCGCGTATCACCCGACAACGTGCCCAGAATGCGCAAGCCCAACTCGTCCAACAGCGGCGTGACGTGCCACAGTTCGCCCGCGATATTGTATTCTCCGATCAATGAAATATCGTGAACACGAATGCCCTCGCGCTGGGCATGATCGGGAACCGGGTCCGGCTCGCGGGTGCCGATGACGTATTTCACCATCGCCTCACCCGCAATGCGGTTGCCTAAGTTCTTGGTGCCGTAAAAGCCCGCGCCGTCTACGGGCACAACGGGGACGCCCCAACGGCTTGCCGCTTCTTTACACACGGCTTCGACATCATCGCCAATCAACGCCGGAACGCAGGTGTTATAAACGAACACCGCAACGGGATTGTGCTCGGATATGGCTTGTTTGATGGAATGGAACAAACGCTTTTCACTGCGCCCCATGATGACATCTTGTTCGGTCAAATCCGTGGTCATGCCGGTGCGCCACAACGTCGGCCCCGAAGAACGGGTGCCGCGATTGTCCCAACTTGACCCCGCGCAGGCAATGGGTCCGTGTACGATGTGCGCAACATCCGCAATAGGCAGCAGCGCAATTTGCGCGCCATCAAAGGCGCAACCGCCTGCCGATGCGCCGGGTTTTGGCCTGGCGCAACCAGACTTTGACTTCTGATTGTGCCCACAGGCGGGTTCATCAAGCAGTTGGGCGATGTCTTGTGGTTTCATGGCGTCTGCCTGGAAATTATTGTTGCTGCTGAGGGAGACATCGCAACTCCCGTGCCAGACATAAGCACTTGAAAACGCACGCTATTACAGCTTGCGAATTGTCGCAAACCCGACAAAACAAACATCAGAACATGTACGGATCCGCAATCCACGACTTCAAGACAGCAATGTCGCGTTCGGGCAGGTAATCGTAAACCCGACTGACGTCTTCATACACCGCATGGGCCACGCCTTTTAATGCGGGCTGTGCGCCGGACACCAGATGGAAGTACCACGCCATGGGGTAACCCACCGCCCGGTCGAACGCGGTAAGAAACCGCGCGAGGTCCAGCCCGCGATCGGTCCCGCCAGGAAAAGGGGGCAAAGCGCGCACATGGGTGCTCAACGGCGTCGCCTGCAACCGTTTTTCCCCAAAACGATCCTTATAATCCAATAGACGCAATACAAATGCCGAACAAAGTGCGCGCCCCGCAGCACTCGATGCCTGCCAATCCGCAACAAAACGCAACGCCAACAGGCTATCAGCGTAGTTGCTCGTCGCCATGCACTGGTGAGCTTCGGCAATATTCCACGCCTGTCGCAACTGGTAGGATGCTGACCCTAGCGGCGTCGGGTCCACTTTCAACGGAACCACGGGATCGATCAGTTCTTCAATCGAGTCGGGCGGATTTGACGGATCAAATAAGCTGCGATCCGTAACTTCGCGCAACTCATCAACCTCGACCTGCACAAAGTCGCACGGCTCCGATCCGGTCTTGGCGGTAAAATAGTGCGTGATGCCACACAGTTTGGTCGCAAGCAGGCCGGAATCCTCATAGCGCACAAGCAGACCCATCGCGTCGCCATCGCTTTCGCGTTGCAGCCATTCGCTTAAATTTTCCGCCACACGATTGCCATGGGCATCCACCACCCCGCCCGGGCGATGCCAACCGGTGCGCGAATACGCCAGCTTCAAATCCATATCCGCCAAAGTGGCGTTTAGCGCCTGTATCAAAGGGCCGTGTCCGGGAATCGGACGTGCGCGCGCCACGACAGCTTGCAACTCGGAAAATTGCCCCATCGGCGCAAGAATGCTCATTCACTCAACTCCGCAATCAACAGGCCGGTGGCCGACGGTTCGTGATCGGTGATCGTGGCGCAATGATTATGACCGTTGATCAAATAGATATTGGCTACCGAGCCTTCACGAACCGGCTTTTCCAGACACAGTTCATCTTCCATGCAAAGGGTAAAGTGAACGTCGTTCCACCGCTCGCGCAATTTGGCGATCACGGGAAGACTCGCGCCTTCGGCTTCAACCAGCGCCAAAACTTCATCGATAACGGCGGCATCAATCATGATGTTTCGCGAAAGCGCACGCGCTGCTCGGCCTCCTGGCCCATGGCCTTGGCCAACCAAGGCGGCGGATTGCTTGCAATAACGCGGCTCAATTCCGCCAACGCCTCACGGGCTTTTCCGCCTTGTGATTTCTTAATGGGGTGTATGTCGGCGCGCACCACTTTGGCCGCCGCTGGCCCACCGATGGAAACCACATACAACACCTGACAATCTCGAATCAGGTCGGCGCGATACTTGTTTTTGTCTTCCGCATCCACATCGGCGGCCGTGGATCGAGCATCAATCAGCCGCATTTGTGTGCCGGAAAGTTGATAGATCAAAAACCGCGAACAGGTCCCAAAATGACCGTCAAAATCTTCACCGCCATTGGATGCCACCGCCACACGGATGGACTCGGGCATGTCGCCATCTTCATAGGCATCCAACTCGGGCAAAGATTCCGTATCGCTTTCCCCTTTGCCCTTCAACGTCAACAGGGCTTCCTTCAACGCTTCGCGCGGCTGGGCAAACAGCTTTCCATCAGCGGCGGTGCGAAGTTTTTCGATACTAAGACCCGCGAGTTTCTTTTCACTGGGCGGCAGCCCCACCGCATCGTTCAATACGTCCAGAATTTGTGCTGGCGTGATCCCATCCAGCGCCCTGGCCGCCAAGCCAATACGCAGCGCCATGTTATGGGATAGCCCGTTACTGGGAAGCTCGTTACTGGAAATCTCTGGCTCGCTCATGGTTGCGTCTCCTGAAATTTAGTTCGCCGGAAAAAGCGGAGCCGCCCCTGAACCCAGGGACGGCCACGGCACTTCATTCAACAAACACGATGCAATCTTCTTCCATACACACGTCGATACACTGCGGCATATCCGCCTCGCCTTCGCATTCGGTGCAGGTGTCGGTCTTCACCGTATAAAGACCCTTATGCGGCACAATAGACTTTGTTGGGCACACCGGCTCGCAATCGCCACAAGCGGTGCAAATTTTAGCGTTAATTTGGACGGCCATAATTTTGTCTCCTTACGCATCAATCCTCAGGCCCCGCGCGTTTTAAGCGCGCTTGAACCTGAGCGTGGTGGGAAATGTGGGTGGCGGGCTGATGGGATCGATGTACCAAGTGGAACCGTCACCGATAATGATCGAACCGCCCCAGGATTCCTGGGTATCGGTTTCGATGGAAACGATGACGTCCTCTAGGTCTTTCTTCGCCACATAAAACAGCAGTTCGCCATTTTCATTCTTGCGGATCATTACACTGGGCATGGAATACTCCTTTCACCCATCCGAAAGATTGGGGCGACGGGCGGGATAATATTGCCCGCCGCCCAACTCTTTAGCGGATCAGATCGTGGTTGTAGTCCGTGGTGCCCATACCGCGTGTTTCCTCATCGAGGCGCTCCATCACCGCGTTCACCAGGGTGGTGAGGATGTACATGCCACCCTCATAGCCCCATGTGGTCATACGGTGCAGATGATGGCGATCGAAGATCGGGAAACCGATACGGATCAGCGGAACTTCGAACTCTTTGCCCTTGTGCAGGGTATCGCGCTGAATGAACTTGCCGTACGAGTTGCCAATCATGAAGTCCGGCTTGTCGGTGAACATCAGCGAGCGGAAGTGCCACAGGTCCATACCCACATGAACTTCGCTTTTAGCGCCATACGGGTTTGCGGCCAGCATGGCATCCATGGCCTTTTTCCACCGCTTGTTGGCGTGGTTGCACAAGATGTGCGTCGGTTCCGCACCCAGTTCGAGCAAGAACGCGGTCATCCCCATAAGATAATCCGCATCGCCATAGAGCGCGAACTTCTTGCCGTGCAGCCAAGCGTGGCTGTCCGTCATCATATCGACTAAACGACCGCGTTCTTTTTCCAGGCTGGCGGGAATGGCCTTGCCGGTCAGTTTGGCAACGGTCATCAAGAAGTCATCGGTGCCTTTAAGACCCATCGGCACGGCAACTTCCGTACCCGGCTGGCTCAATTCATCCTTGATGTACTTTTTGGTTTTGACCAACTGCCACGGCTGCAACAGCAATGTGTCGATGGCGTTGGGCGCGTCTTTCAATTCGTCTTGGGTGGTGCCGCCTTCATACATACGGTACTTGCCGTCTGCCGGTGTATCGAGCACCTCGGTCGGATCGGACAGCAGCGAATAACCGACGCCCATTTCTTCCATCATACGACGCAGAACGCGGAAGTTTCCGAGGTACGTCTCGAACCCGGCGACCAAGTTGATCTTGCCGTTGGAGCCGACCTTTTTACCTTCTTTATAGTTCAGCGTGAAGTAGCGCAGAATACCTTCGAACATGTTGTCCCAGCCGGTGGTGTGCGAACCCACAAAGCTGGGGGTGTGCGCATACGGCGTCGGGAATTCAGTGGGAACGTGACCGTCTTTTTTAGCGTTGTTGATGAACGCGTTTAAGTCGTCACCGATCACTTCCGCCATGCACGTGGTGGACACGGCGATCATATCGGGTTTGTATAATGCCTTGGCATTTTCCAAGCCGTCGCACATGTTTTTCTGGCCACCGAACACTGCCGCATCTTCGGTCATGGAGTCCGATACACACGCCACCGGTTCTTTAAAATGGCGGTTGAAGTAGGTGCGGAAGTACGCGACGCAGCCCTGAGAGCCGTGAACGTAGGGCAAGGTTTTTTCAAATCCCAAGGCGCACAACACAGCGCCGAGCGGTTGACAAGCCTTGGCGGGGTTGATGGTCAGCGCTTCACGCTGGAAATTGAGTTCTTTGTACTCTTGCGTGGTGGACCACTGAAAAATCTCGTCAATCTTTTCATCGGAATGACGTTCTTCGAACATGTCTTGCTTGTTCTTCAGGCTGTCTTTGTATTCCTGATCGCGAAACAGCGGATAGCTCGGTTTAATGTTGTCGACGGTCTGTGACATTTTTTCTTTCCTCCTCCCGGGTCACCCATCTGTGAACCTGCGGGTTAAAGGTGAATTGATCGGGGCCGCCCCATCTGGGGCGACCCCAGGGGTTTATTCGGCCGCGAGGGCTTGTGTGTCTTCGCTCTTTCTCCACGGCGGAGTGATATTGCTCCAGCACGGATTGTTCAGCGTCATATCCATGTCGCGGGCGAAGATGGCAAAACCGTCATAACCATGATACGGGCCGGAATAATCCCACGAGTGCATCTGGCGGAAGGGAATGCCCATCTTCTGGAAGATGTACTTTTCCTTGATGCCGGAACCGATCAGGTCGGGCTTCACCTTTTTCACGAATTCTTCGAATTCGTAGCCGGTGACGTCGTCATAGATCAGCGTGGCGTTGCCCATTTCCTTGATGGTGCGGTCATAGTCGTCGTTGTGACCGAATTCATAGCCGGTACCGACCACTTCCATGCCGAGATCTTCGTAAGCGCCGATCACGTGGCGCGGACGCAGGCCGCCGACATAAAGCATGACTCTCTTGCCTTCCAGACGCGGACGGTATTTGTCGATCACCGCCTGATATTCGCCCTTGTACTTGGCGATCACGCGTTCGGCGCCTTCCTTGATCTTGTCGTCGAAGAAATCGGCAATCTTACGCAAGGATTCTTCGATTTTGGTCGGGCCGAAAAAGTTGTATTCGATCCAAGGAATACCGTACTTTTCTTCCATATGACGCGAGATGTAGTTCATCGAGCGATAGCAGTGCAGCAAGTTCAGCTTCACCTTCGGGGTCAATTCCATTTCCGCGATGGTGCCGTCGCCGGACCACTGCGCCACGACGCGCAGGCCCATTTCTTCGAGCAAGATACGCGAAGACCAGGCGTCTCCGCCAATGTTGTAATCGCCCAAAATGGCGACGTCGTAAGGGGTGGATTTGAACGTGTCGTCACCGTCACGCTTGCCTAGCGCCCAATCACGCACGGCATCGTTGGCGATGTGGTGGCCCAAAGACTGAGATACGCCGCGAAAACCTTCGCACCGCACCGGAACGATGGTTTTGTTGTATTCAGCGCCCTTGGCCTTGGATACGGCTTCGATGTCGTCGCCGATCAGACCGATGGGGCATTCGGATTGCACCGTGATGCCTTTGTTCAACGGAAACAGCGTTTCGATTTCGTCGATCAGCTTGGCGAGCTTCTTGTCGCCGCCGAACACGATGTCCTTTTCCTGGAAATCAGAGGTAAAGTTCATGGTGCCGAACGTATTGATGCCCGTGGTGCCGACGTAGTAGTTGCGGCGACCAGCACGGGAGTATTGACCGCAGCCGACGGGGCCGTGGGAAATGTGGATCATGTCCTTAATCGGACCCCACACCACGCCCTTGGAGCCGGCATAAGCGCAGCCGCGAATGGTCATGGTGCCCGGAACCGACTTGCGGTTGGACGTGATGCACTTTTTGGACTGCTCGACCTCATGGTCGTTTACGGTCAGGTGCTTAGCACGAATTTCTTTAGCTTTTTCGGGATATACCTCGAGAACCTCTTCAATCAGGCTCTGGGTCTCCTCACGCGTCAAATCTGGCATGTCAGGTTTCCTCTCCGGATAAATTATTTTGGCGATGAAGGGCGGGCCGCGCCGATTGCAACGGCCCGCCTTCGATCATTTAGGCTGTAGCGACTGCAACTTCAGCAACAGCTGTCTTGCCGATGATGCTTTCGTCTTCCTCATCGAGGATGCCGAATTCCATCAACAGATCTTCCAGTTCGTCCATGGTGATGGGCGTCGGGATCACGAACATTTTGTTATCGATGATCTTGCGGGCGAGCTGGCGATATTCTTCTGCCTGCTTGGCCGTCGGATCGTATTCGATAACGGTCATGCGGCGGATTTCAGCACGCTGCACAACGTTATCACGCGGAACGAAGTGGATCATTTGGGTGCCAAGCTTACGAGCCAGTTCCATGATCAATTCGTCTTCACGATCGGTTTCACGCGAATTGCAGATCAATCCTGCCAAACGCACACTACCGGAGTTCGCATACTTCACGATGCCTTTAGCGATGTTGTTGGCCGCGTACATGGCCATCATTTCGCCGGAACAAACGATGTAGATTTCCTGCGCCTTGTTTTCGCGGATCGGCATAGCAAAACCGCCACACACAACGTCGCCAAGAACGTCATAGAACACAAAGTCCAGGTCTTCTTCGTATGCGCCTTCTTCTTCCAAGAAGTTGATGGCGGTGATGACGCCGCGACCGGCACAGCCAACCCCGGGCTCAGGTCCACCGGATTCGACGCACGCAATGTCGCCGTAACCGATTTTGAGGACGTCTTCGAGTTCCAGATCTTCAACTGAACCCGCGTCTGCGGCCATCTGCATGATGGTATTTTGGGCCTTGGAGTGAAGGATCAGACGAGTCGAGTCCGCTTTCGGATCACAACCGACGATCATCACTTTTTTGCCGAGCTCGGCAATGGCGGCAACCAAATTCTGCGTAGTGGTGGACTTACCAATCCCCCCCTTACCGTAAATGGCGGCTTGACGAAGTGCCATGATGGTGTCTCCTTGTTTGTCTCTGTCTTAATGGCGCGTGAACGCCGTAAATCAGTTCTCGAACCCTACTTCGCAAAAGGTGTGCCAGCCGCAGAAATTTAAGCTAATATATTGTTTTAAAATGAATTATTTAGTTTATCCCTCGGGCTACAAAGCCAACAAAATCCGTCCGGGACACAACAAACCCATGGCTTGTGTAGGGTTACTGACATGACTTCGACACGACCGCTCGGCGATGAAACCACCACCCTGCCGAGGCGGGCGCGCTTGGCGCTCAACCGCTGCAATCTGCCGCCGGTAATCTTGGGCAGCCTGACGTTCCAGCGCTTTCCCGAACGCCTAACCATCGACGGCGTAACCAGCTTTCACGCCGATCTGTTCGCTCAGTTGGATGCCTGCGCTGACCCGCAGACACGCGCCGAGAAGTTTCAAGATTACATGACAGTACAGTTTCGCCTCGAACACCCCGAAGACGCGGGCGGCGAAGCAGGCCGGGGCCGCGCCAAGGCTGATTATCTACGGGTTCTGCGCGGCTGGTTCTTCGACAGCGACGGGCGCGAAGGCGCGGTATTAAAAAGCTGGGCGGAATCGCGTTTTGGCCTGACGGTGCGCCACCACAAAGGCCTCTTAAAAAGCCCGGACGATCCCGCTTTCGCGCAATTTTTCAAAGATCGCGCCGATGGGCTATACAACACCAACGCCTTGGAATCCCAACTGGACTTAGTCCACGCATATTGTCAGTACGAACTGGCTCGCCGTTATCCAGGCAAGACGCACCTCACCTTATATAGGGGCGTGAACCGACTGGATGATTTCGAAGTTTTGCAAACACTCAGCGCCCGCGAACAGGTTCTGTTGCTCAACAACGTCAATTCCTTCACCACCGATCGCGATACGGCGGGTGAATTCGGCGATTACATTCTCACCGTCCACACACCGCTGGCTAAGCTATTTTTCTTTTCCGGCCTGCTGCCCGGACGCATGACAGGCGAAAACGAATACATTGTGCTGGGCGGCGCCTACACCGTCACCATCGCGACGTTCTGACCCTCTTTGTCGCGACCCCGACATCCAATGATCCCCCTAACATCTTGATTCATAACGGCCCCTAAACTGGTGTGGTTATTGCAACGACAGTTGCAATGCCCGCAACAGCAACAAAAGGCCGCCCCCATGACCCGCGAAGCCACCCTGCAAACTCTGCTCACGCTCATTCAAAAGGGCGATGCCGTGCCCTATCTGGGGCCAGGCGTTCTAGCGGGCTGTCGCGCTACCGACACTGGCGAGGCAATGCCCGCCGATAGCGACTCCCTAATTTTGGCCATGAACAACGGCCGCCCCATGGCGCCTAAGCTGATGTACGAGTTTCCCCGCGCCGCGATGAACCTGGAACTCAAAAAGGGACGCAGCTTCATCAATCGCTTCCTGACCCAGCTTTACGGTGACAAAACCTGGACCCGCGCGCCGCTGCACGATTTGTTGGCGGAATTCAAACCCGCATACATCATCGACATCAATCGCGACACGCAGCTGCAAGACAGCTATGCCGCAACTCCCCACACGCTGATCCGCGGAACCGCACGCATCGGCGGCACCAACTACCGCTTCGAATTGCACAGTTTCGACGGCAAAAAATACGTGCCAACCACTCCCGAAGCGGTTGATCCCGCCCTGCCCATCTTATTCAAACCCTTGGGCAGCCCCCGGCCCGACCCGACCTACATCGCATCGGATGCGGATTATGTCGACTATATCACCGAACTGATGGGCGGTTTTGGCATTCCGTCTTTTCTCAAAGAAAAGCGCAAGGGGCTTAAGTATGTGCTGCTGGGCATGCGGCTCAACCGCGATACCGAACGCATGGTGTTAAGTGACATTATCTATGACGCCGCCGAACCAAAAGGCTGGGCGCTCATTCCAAACGCCACCGACAAAGAAAAGCGCTTTTGCGCCAAGCTGGGGCTCGAAGTCGTGGACGCAGGCGTCGACGACCTGCTCACCATCGCTGCCCCGCGCCGGGTTGCCGCATCATGAACGATATGACTTTTTTTGATACCTCCGAACCCGACCCTCCGCACCCCCTGTTGACGTGGTCGCAAGAGCGCATCGGTTTGGGCGTTCCGGTCATGGATGGTTATCACCAGGAGTTTCTTAGCATTCTGGCCGCACTGGGCGCGACGCCGGACGGCGTATTCGTGGCCCTATTCAAGGAACTGGTGCGCCACACCCATGAACATTTTTCCCAAGAAGAAAAGCTGATGAAGGAAACCGGCTTTTCAGCCATGCGCGAACACATTGAAGAACACCGACGCGTTCTAAGCGATCTGCAGGCAATGCTGGAGCGCGCCGAGCATGGACGGAGACGAATGCCCCGCGAATTCATCAAAAACCACATGCCCGAATGGTTTCAATTGCACCTAGTCACCATGGACAGTGCATTGGCGCAGCACTTGAAAATATCGCTCAATCTGGAATGAAGCGCACGGCCTTGCCGCTCAAAATCGGCGACAACTCCAGCAATTGCAAAGCCTGCTCCTCACACGCATCATGCACCTTGACGTCCAATGCAGTGAGCCAACGTGATGGGATAGCCTTAGCGCCATAAAGCGCGCCGGCGATATAGCCTAAAATTGCCCCCGTGGTATCGGCGTCGCCGCCCCGGTTGACCACCTCGATCAATGCCGCTTCGAAGCCATCGGTTCGCGCGAACGCCTGAAAAACGGCGCGCAACGTATCGGGCAAAAAACCACTGGGGTTAAGCTGTGGTTTCTTGGTGAAATCATAATGCGCGGACTGCGCCGCCAGAGCATGGGCGATTTTAAGCATATCGCCATACGCCTTGGCGCTGTTCATCATGGCGCGCTGCACCATGCGCACGACCGCCAATAATCCTAAATCGGCCAAGGGCGCGTTGTGGGTAACGTGAGCCTGCAATTTTGCCGCCCGCGCCCCATCCTCATCCGACGCGCCCAACGTCGCCAAAGCCACCGGAAGGGCGCGCATCACCGCACCGTTCCCGGCGTCATATTCGTCTTCTTTAGCATGGGTGCTGCCATCGGTGCGGAACCGCACGATGCCACGGCGCACCGTATGGCCAACATCGACGGGTTTGGTTTTCAACCATCCATCAAAGGCCTGGGCGATGGTTTTAGCGCGAAAGCCCCCCTCCAACAGAATGGCGTTCCCCAAAGCCAGGGACATTTCCGTGTCGTCCGTAATTTGACCGGGTTTTAGGTTCAGCCACCCACCACCTTGAATATCTTTATGCTGCCCATGAACATGTGCGATTTCACGCGGCGTCATAAATTCCACCGTTGCGCCCAAAGCGTCACCAATGGCCAAACCCAAGTACGCGCCCCGCGCTCGGTTGATCAGTCCATCGGGATCGAAAGCAACACGATCAATCTTCCGAGCCGAAGCAGACGGCATAGTCGGTGCACTCCTCGCACGATGGCGCGCGGCAGACATAAATGCCCTCTGCGATGCACAGCTGCTTGTAGAGAAATTTTTTCCATTTCATGTCGTGGATGTTGCGCGCCGCTAAGGTGGGGAAATTGCGCCACATCAACTGACTGAGCTCCGTTCGATTGAACAGCCCCAAATCCTGCCACAAATGATCCGAACCCAAACACGCCGAGCACACGATATCGACGATGAACAATTCCGACACATCCCGGCCCGCACGATGACTGCGCAACAGATGACGCAATTCATCCCATTCCAAGGATCGCGCCTTCGGCCGTTGCAAAGACGAATACACACCAGTAGGGATTTTGACGCCAGGGAAATGCCGCCGCACCAAGCGCGCAAATTCCCCCGCCGAAAGACCTAACCACCCCCCCAGCGCGCTTTGGCCATGGCGCGCGCTCAACACCATCGCCGCCAATGCGGCATCATTGCCCTGTCCGCGCGCACGGTTCAACATACGATGGCGGGTACGTTCCTTCAGGTGCGGATTCAACATAACACTCACCTTGGTTTGACTTTGACCGCGCCCAGCACCTGAGCCTGACATGCCAAGCGTTCATTGCGCCCGGCCATTGCTTCCCGCAATACCCGCTGCTCCAAAACCGACGGCTCGGAAAGATTTTCCACACCCTCCACCACCTGCATCAGGCAATTGCCGCAATCGCATTCACGACAGCCATAAGTGATGGCGGAGCCGACTTTTTCAGACACTTCGATCACGCGCGTACCCACCGGCACGGTAACGGTCAAATTGATGTCGGCGAAGGTGATCTGTGCCTTGGCCATGATCAGCGCGCCTGAATTTCGGCCATTGCCTCGGCCAGTTTAAAGGGTGGGATACCGGTCAGCGATCCCGGCGGATTGATGGCCTCGCCCGCCGCATTCAAAATCGCCCCTTCAATCGGGCAAATCGTGGCGCATTGCGGATCGGCGAAATCGCCATCGCATTCGGTACATTTTTTCGCGTCGATCAAAAAGTGCGGATCGGCCTTGGCAATCGCTTGGGACGGACATAGCGGCTCACAAGCGTAACAATTCACGCAACTTTCAATAATACTCAACGCCATACGATAGCCTCCCTTAAGCCACGGCCCTTAACCCACGGCCCGAACATCCAGGTCCTTGCCGGACCAACCTTGCTCAATCAGCTGCAGGTACATGCCTTTAACTGCCTCGTCGATTTCATCCATGGCGAATTCACCGCTGGGCGTAATGCCTGCGTCTTCCAAGCGCGACCACGGCTCAATTCCCACTTTGGCCGACAGCACGGCGGAGCAATCGTCCAGCGCCGCCAAAATGGCATCCAGTACCGTACCTTTCTCTTCACCGGCCGGACAAACGTCGGGACCGACGCAATAAGCATTTTCAACTTTGCGCGGGCCGATGAAGCGCACCCCTTCGGGCGAGGCTTCGTAAACCAAAAATTCCTTGGCATGACCAAAGTGTTCGTTGATCACGCCGCCGCCCTTGGTGGTGACGGCGATGCGT
Source organism: Rhodospirillales bacterium (assembly GCA_024653965.1). GTDB lineage: Bacteria > Pseudomonadota > Alphaproteobacteria > Rhodospirillales > Magnetovibrionaceae > JANLGW01. The sequence goes on along the minus strand of JANLGW010000149.1, from coordinate 13,148 downwards.
GCCGGCGGCGTACCCTGCGGCGCAATCAAATCAATCGATGTTTTTTCAGCCTTTTCGGCACGAAGAGCGTCACGATGCGCTTCGATGCCCGCATGAACATGTGCGCGTTTTTCCATGGCTGCTGCATAATCTATATCCAAGACATCAATTTTATCGAGTGTAAATTCCTGGCCGCGATCTTCGCCCAACAGGCCCACCGCATCGGCGCGGCACTGGCGGCAGTGACGCATCATGTTCATGTCACCCGCACAGGCATCCTGCAAATCACTCAATTCTTGTTTATTGGGGCCACGCTGACCCATCACGCCGTAAAAAGTGCCGTGCTCAGCTTCGGCGATCAACGGCATGACGTTGTGCAAAAATGTGCCCTTGGCTTTGACGATTTTTGAAACTTCCTTCAAGTGCTCGTCGTTCACGCCGGGGATCAAGACGGAGTTCACCTTCACCAAAATGCCGCGCTCGATCAGCATTTCTAGGCCCTGTTGCTGGCGCTCGATCAAAATCTTCGCCCCCTTGGCGCCCTTGATGCGTTTGTTGTTCCAAAACACCCAAGGATAAATTTTCGCGCCGACTTCCGGATCCACGCAATTGATGGTGATGGTGACGTGATCTACATTCAGCGCCACGATTTCATCGATGTGGTCGGGCAACGCCAAGCCGTTGGTGGATAGGCAGAGCTTAATGTCGGGAGCTTTATCGGCAATTTGACGGAACGTGGAAAAGGTGCGTTCCGGGTTGGCCAGCGGATCACCAGGACCGGCCACGCCCAATACCGTCATCTGTGGAATTTCACTGGCCACGGCCAACACTTTTTTCGCGGCCTGGTCGGGGCTGAGCAATTCGGAAACCACGCCGGGGCGGCTTTCATTGGCGCAATCGTATTTACGATTGCAATAATGGCACTGAATGTTGCACGCAGGCGCTACGGCGACGTGCATACGGGCATAAAAATGATGCGCTTCTTCGGAATAACAGGGGTGATTGTGAACCTTTTGGCGCACATGATCGGGCAGATGGCCCATGCCATCTTCGCTGCTACCGCAGGTGCCGGAACTGCACCCGCCCGCAGGGGCGCTCGCCGACTTGCTGTTATCTTGACCGAGGACCTTCAGTTCCATGTCGCGCCCTTTCTGTTCACCCGAAGATGGTGTTGAAAGGAGTATCGCAAGGTCCGTGCCAGAGGCATTATCGCGCTAATGTATTGTTATTATTATTATTTACAAGGAACGACGCGATGTCCTCATTGTCGCATATGCGACAATGCACAGGCTTACTTGGTACCTTCTGGAGGCAGACAAACCGTAACCGTCGTACCCTCGCCCAAGACGCTTTCTATCGTCAGTTTACCGCCATGGAGTTCCACCAATTTTTTGGTAATGGGCAGGCCCAAGCCCGTTCCTTCCACCACGTGGTCAAGGCCGTGTTCGGCTTGGCCATACTCGCTCAGCACCTTGTCGATATTTTCCGGTGCGATGCCCACACCGGTATCCGTTATGCGAATGCACAGACATCCTTTATCGCCAACATTGACTTGAGAGGTAACGCGCCCACCTGCAGGCGTGTATTTGATGGCGTTGGTGAGCAGATTCAAAATAATCTGCTTCAAACGGCGCGGATCGGCCTGGATCGTTGTGTCGATCTTGCCATCATTAATCGGTTCCAGCACCACACCGGCTTCCATGGCGCGATGGCTGGTCAAATCCAAACAATCCAAAATCAACGCGGAAACGTCGACGATATCGCAATTGAGTTCCACCGCTCCGGCATTAATTTTGGACAGATCCAAAATATCGTTGATCAAATCCAACAACAGCGTGCCCGACGACTTGATGATATCCACATATTCAGCGTATTGCGGAGGTTCTATCGGGCCTGAAATTTCTGCCACCATTGCATCGGCAAAGCCGATCACGGCATTCAAGGGGGTGCGCAATTCATGCGACATGGATGCAAGAAACCGGCTTTTTGCCTCGGTCGCGGCCTCAGCCTCTTGCAACGCATTTTTCAGGGAAACTTCCGCCAAGCGACGGCGTTCAATTTCAAGCAGCAGTTCGCGGGTACGCTTTTGCACCCGCTGTTCCAGAGTCTGGGTGAACTCAGCGACTTGCCGTTCCAACTTGACCCTTTGCGTGACGTTTTTGACGAACCCCTCGAAATATAAGATGTTGCCTTCTTCGTCGTAAACGATACGCGAGCTTTCGGAAATCCAGATGGTCGAACCGTCGCGGCGATATACCTCGCTTTCGAAATTCTCCACCGAACCATTGCTTAAAAGCGTTTCGACAAACTCTTCGCGGCGGCCCGGATCGACATAAAGTTGATGGCGAATATCCGTCATCGCCTCCATAAGACTTCGCACATTGAAATATCCATACATAACCGCCAAGGCAGGGTTGACCCGCACATAACGGCCCTGCGGGGTGCTTTGAAAAATACCGATGCTGGCATTTTCGAAAATATCTCGAAATGTTTCCAGCTCATCGCGTGGCGGGAGCGAAGCATGATGGAGCAGTGATAAGTTCATCAGATTGGGCCTATATCTGTCTAACTTTAATGTTGAGCGTTTGAATACGATAAGCGATTTGACGCGGGGTCATGTCCAAAAGCCGGGCTGCTTTGGCCTGCACCCAACCCGCTTCCTCCAGTGCAGCGATGACGCGTTCACGCTCATCCAAATTGGGATCGTTCACATCAATCTTCGGCGATGATGCTGGTGCTGCAAATGCGGCAGGCGTGGTAGAAACCATCGCCCCACCGCCGCGATCCGTCAATCCAGACAACGCGATAACGTCCCGATCGATCACTCCGTTTTCGCTCATAATTGCGGCGCGCTCTAAGGTGTTTTCCAGCTCACGCACGTTGCCGGGCCAGGCATGGCGGGCCAAAACACGCACCGCGCTATCGGTAATATCAAGATTACGACGTTGGATCTTGGCGATTTTACTGACCAAAAAACGCGCCAAATCGGGGATATCTTCGGCGCGTTCCCGCAACGGCGGCATGTTAATGGGCATGACGTTCAAGCGGTAATACAAATCTTCGCGGAAATCGCCCCGCTCCACTTCGTCTTCCAAATCACGATTGGTCGCGGCAATAACACGCACGTCAACGTTAAGCGTTTTGGACCCACCCACCCGTTCGAACTCGCCCTCTTGCAAAATGCGCAGCAGCTTGGCCTGAAAAGTTGAAGAAATTTCGCCGATTTCATCCAAAAACAGCGTGCCACCATCGGCCAGTTCAAACCGCCCCTTGCGCTGCATATTGGCACCCGTAAACGCGCCTTTTTCGTGACCGAACAATTCGCTTTCCAACAAATTGTCGGGCAATGCGGCGCAGTTCAATTTAATGAACGGACCATTGGCGCGCGGGCTGTTGTAATGAATGGCATTGGCCACCAGCTCTTTACCGGTACCGCTTTCGCCACGGATCAACACGGTGGTATTCCACGCCGAAACCAGACGCACCTGTTCAAAAACCTTGCGCATGACACCGGAGCGCCCAACGATATTGTTAAAACCGTGTTCGTGTTTCACCGCGCGGCGCAGGGTATTGCACTGTTCCTTCAATTCGCGGGTTTCACTTTCCAACTGCATCCACAAACGAACCGTTTGGGCGATCAGGTTGGCAATCATTTCCAAAAACTTGGCGCGGCCTTCCAATTGCGCCGGCTCGCAAATCGGCTGCGCGGCCAAAACGCCCATCGGCGCATCGCCGGCAAAGATAGGTACGCCGATAAACGGCAACTGACTGTCGTAAAAGCCGGTACGCCCTAAGAACTTAGGCTCACGAGCGATTTTCGGCACAATCACCGGCACGCAGGTTTCAATGATTTCACCGACCACGCCTTCGCCGGGACGATATGAAACGCTTTCCAGAGATGCCACGCCTTCCTTATGGGCAACCCGCAAAATCAGATCGCCGCTTTCGTGATCGAGCAGACTGATCATGCCGTTGGTAAAGCCATCCAATTCATGGAGCAGGCTAAGAACCTCTTGCAAAGTTTCACGCATGTTGGGCGAACGGCTGAGTACCTGGCTCACCTTAAACAAGGTTTCCATGTCCGTTTTGACCATTTCGCACGCGTCCGCGTCGTCCGTCATCTGGACCTTATCCTTCCTGCTCATAATCAGGGTCATGGCCAAGGCCATCGGCGGCCAACACCACTTCGGCCTTGCAGCCCCCAGACATAACATTTTCAATTTCCAGGCTGCCGCCCTGGTCGGTCACGATCTGACGCGCCAACACCAAGCCCATGCCGGGGCGGGAGCGCGTCTTTTTCCATGCGGTGAAAAATGGCTCATAGATCTTTAGGCGCAAATCGCCCTGCAGGCCCGGCCCGAAATCGCGAACCTCCAGCTTTACGTCGCCATCTGAGGTGGTGCCGGTGATGATGACCACTTCACGCCCGGAACCGCCGTCCTTAATGGCGAGAATGGCATTATCCACCAGATACTTGATCATCGAGCGCAGGGCATTGGGGCGTCCGGGAATGTTGGGCAATATCTGGGCGGGGCGCCAATCGACGAAAATCCCCTGGCGCAACAAGCCATCAATGGAAATGTCGAGAACTTCACGCACCAATTCATTGATGTTAACCGGCCCGACCGGTTCATCGGCGGTACGCGGCATGGCAGCTTTCAGCCTTTCTAGGGCCGCATTTCCGGCATTCAGCATTTCATGGATCGGGGCCTTCAACGGCGCATCGTGGCCGTTTTCACCCTGACGCTCCAACATCTGCGCGGCGGCGCTCATCACGTTCAGGGGGCCTTGCATCTGGAAAATCGCGCCGGAAATGACCTCGCGCATGCCCTGCACCATCTGCTGCTCGGCCATCAACGCACGCACGGCGTTGGTGCGCGCCTCTTCATAGCGGCGGCGCTGCAACGTGATGTCGCTAGCGACCAATAACAGACCCGCACGGCCATCTTTGGTAAAATATCCTGCGGCGCTCATATCGTGCTCTTGCACCTTGCTTGCGGTACATGCAAACCAACGCGTTTCGTCGTCGCTTAAATTCACCCGCACCTCGACGGCGGAAAAATCAAAGCCCTTTTCACACATATCGTGAAGGCTAACGCTCAAACTTTCCCTAAAGGCATCGAGAAAATGCGCGGCCACGTTCTCGCCCTGCAAATCACGCCGCAGCATTTTATAAGCAGGATTCGAGAACATCACTTCGCCTTCGATATTGACCAACGCGATCAATACAGGAGCCGCTTCGATGATCGAGCTCAACAAGGCATCTTGGTTTTCAACCCGACGTTCCAGTTGATGCTGGTCGGTAACGTCGTGGTGCATGCCCAGAAAATGCTTCACCCGGCCCGCTTCATCCAACACCGGCACGACGGTAAGGTCTGCTAGGTATGGCGTACCGTTCTTGCGGCGGTTGACCAAGCGGCCTTTCCACACCTCACCCGACGAAATGGTCTTCCATAAATCCCGATAAACTTCTGGCGGAGTGGCTTTATCGGAAAGCAGCGATTCATTATGCCCGCGCACTTCCAATTGACTGTATCCGGTCAAACGTTCAAACGCAGGGTTGGCATAAAGAATGTTGGCGTTAACATCGGTAATGGACGCCGCCACCGACACATGTTCAATGGCTTGACGATACACATCGAGCGCAACCCGATCCGACCCGCTCGGCTCAGCGGGCGGCAATGCCTTTTCATCGGGGTTCGTGTGTGTCGACATGGTGCTCCACGCTCTCTTTAACTTCTAGACACTGCAAGCCCCGTGCCTGTTTATAATTTCAGCCATCTTGCAACCCAAAGCCGTTGATATTTGTGACATTTGCAACAATTCTCGCCGACCCCTGCTCCGGCGTGTCGAACATCCCACAATCTCCGATGCGCCTATTTTTTAGGCAGCTGGCCAAAAACCGCACATTTCTGAGGACGTGTCTCGGGGCGTATCTCCCGTCCGAGATTGGTACGGTTGATGCATTTCCAAAAACAAAAGAACGAACCAACAGCCCCGATGGATGCGCCCCATGCAAGACCTTTTGCTGATTTTGATCGGCACCGCCCTGGTCAACAACGTCGTGCTGGTAAAGTTTTTAGGCCTTTGCCCTTTCATGGGCGTGTCCAACAAGGTGGATTCGGCGCTCAGCATGGGGCTGGCCACGACGTTCGTGCTAACCCTGGCCTCAGTCGCGGGATGGGCGCTGGAAAGTTTCGTGCTGATCCCCCTCGACATCGTCTATTTGCGCATTCTCAGTTTCATTTTGGTCATCGCCGCCGTGGTGCAGTTGACGGAAATGATGATTAAGAAAACCTCGCCCGCGCTGTATCAGGTGCTGGGCATCTTTTTGCCGCTCATCACCACCAACTGCGCGGTGCTGGGGGTGGCGATCCTGAACGTGCAAGAGCAGCACAATTTTATCGAAAGCCTGCTGTACGGTTTCGGCTCGGCCCTGGGTTTCACGTTGGTCATGGTTTTGTTTGCGGGATTGCGCGAACGGCTGGCGCTCGCCGATGTGCCCGCACCGTTCAAGGGTGCGCCCATCGGTTTCATCACCGCAGGCTTGCTGTCCTTAGCGTTCATGGGTTTTGCAGGTTTAGGCTGAAGAAGGGAGAATAACGAACATGACCAACGCCGTTGTATCGCTCGCCCTTCTTGGCCTGAGTCTGGGCATCATGCTGGGCTTTGCGGCCAAATATTTAAAAGTCGAAGCCGGCGCCTTGGTGCAGGAAATCATTGCCATGATGCCCGGTTCTCAATGCGGGCAGTGCGGTTTTGCCGGATGCAACGGTGCGGCCGAAGCGCTGGTGAACAGCCAAGCCCCCATCACCCTGTGCCCACCGGGCGGACGCGTCCTGGCCCAAGCCTTAGCGGATAAATTGGGAATAAGCACCGACCTGAGCGGTATGGAAGACCAGGTGCTCAAGGTGGCGTTCGTCAACGAAAACCTATGCATCGGCTGCACCAAGTGCTTCAAGCGTTGCCCCACCGACGCCTTGGTGGGCGCCAACCGCCAGATCCATGTGGTGATCAAGGATGCCTGCACCGGCTGCGGCAAGTGTGTGGAGGTATGCCCCACGGAAAGCCTGTCGTTGCGCAACGTGCCAGTGACCCTAGAAACCTGGCATTGGCCGAAACCTCAACCGTTGCTGCTGGCGTCATAGGAAGACCGACATGGGCATGATGAAACTGTTTCGAATTCGCGGCGGCGTACACCCCCAGGGGCGCAAGTCCTTAAGCGCGGGCGAAGCCATCCGCGACTTGCCGCTGCCCGAATTGCTGCACATCCCGTTGCAGCAGCACATCGGTCAAGCCGCCGAAGCCGTGGTAAAAAAAGGTGAGTTGGTCAAAAAAGGCCAACTCATCGCTATAGCCCAGGGGCGTATTTCGTCGCCCATACATGCCCCGACTTCGGGTGAAATCGTCGCTTTGGGCCGCTACGTCGCGCCACATCCATCCGCCTTGCCGGGGCGCACCATCACCCTCCGCCCGGACGGCTTGGATGCTTGGGCGGAGTTGCCCGCTCCCCTCGATCCCTTCACCTGTGAACCCGCGGCCATCGCCAAACGGGTGGCCGAATGCGGTGTCGTCGGCATGGGCGGCGCGACCTTCCCCTCGGCGGTAAAGCTCGACTTGGGTCAACGTTACACATTGCACACCCTCATCATCAACGGTGCGGAATGTGAACCCTACCTGACCTGCGACGACCGCCTGATGCGCGAGCAGGCTGCCGACGTTATTGACGGTGTGCGCATCATATCCCGCGCACTGGGCGTCAAGCGTGCCGTCATCGCCGTGGAAGGCAATAAACCCGAAGCCATTGACGCGCTTACCCATGCGGCACAGGGTCTGGACGACGTCATCATCCAGAAAGTCCCCGCCCGTTATCCTATGGGCTCGGAAAAACACCTGACACAGACCCTACTCGGCAAAGAAACTCCGGCACGCGGCCTCACCGCCGAAATCGGCGCGATAGTACACAACGTCGCCACAGCGTTGGCGGTTCGCGATGCTGTGCGCCTAGGACGGCCACTGATTTCACGCATTGTTACGGTGAGCGGCGAAGCCATGCATAATCCCGGCAATTTCCGCGTCGCCATCGGTACGCCGATCCAACATCTGATCGACTTTGTCGGCGGCTTCAAGGTTGATCCCGAACGCCTGTTACTGGGTGGGCCGATGATGGGCCAACCGTTGGCCGACCTTCGCGCCCCCATCGTCAAAGGCACCAATGGAGTACTGGCGCTGGCAGGGCTGCACGCCCAGACGAGCGGTCAGCAAGGCCCGTGCATCCGTTGCGCCAGTTGTGTCGACGCTTGCCCCTGCGGCTTGGTACCGTTGGAAATGGCCGGAGCCATCCGCAAGGAAAACATGGATATGGCCACCAAGTCAGGATTAATGGACTGCATCGGCTGCGGCTCGTGCGCTTATGTATGCCCTTCCAACATTCCGCTGGTGCAGTATTTCAACTACGCCAAGGGCAAAATCACGCAAACTCAACGCGCCGAACACAAGCAGAAAGAAACCAAGCGGCTGGCCGAGGCGCGCAGCGAACGCATGGAACGCATCGCCCAGGCCAAACGCGAAGCCATGGCCAAACGCAAAGCCGAACAGGCCCGCCAGAAAGCTGAAGCCGTTACCCACGAAGATAAGGTCAGCGCATGAACAACACGCCCCCCCCAGTGCTGGTCAGTGGGCCGTTTTTAAAACAAAGCCCCAGTGTCAGCCGCATCATGGCCTTGGTCATGATAGCGCTCACACCCGCGACGCTATTCGGCCTGTTCCAGTTCGGTTGGCCCGCGATCAACTTGTTCATGGTCACCATCCTTGCGGCGATACTAAGCGAAGCGGCGTGCCTGATGGTCATGAACCGACCTGTGCGCACAACGCTTGGCGATGGATCGGCGGTGCTGACCGGCTGGCTTCTCGCCATGACCCTGCCGCCGTGGGCGCCGTGGTGGATCGGCGCACTGGGATCGATGTTCGCCATCGTCTTAGCCAAACAAATGTTCGGCGGATTGGGGCAAAACCTGTTTAACCCCGCCATGGTGGCGCGCGTGGTGTTGCTGATCTCGTTCCCGGCGGAGATGACCTATTTCATCTCCCCTCATCCCCTGATCGGACCGGACACAATCACGTTTATGGATGGCCTAGCCATTACTTTCGGGTACGGCGCGCCTGCGGTGGATGCGGTCAGCAGCGCTTCGGTGCTCGGTTATATCAAAACCGAGATTGGGCGCGGCGTCGCCTGGACGGACGCCTTCAAGTCCGCCCTTGACCTCCAGGCCCTAACGATCGGCACAAAACCGGGCAGTCTGGGCGAAACATCGGCCCCCTTGTTGCTGCTGGGCGGGTTGCTGCTGTTGGGCACGCGCATCATCACCTGGCATATTCCCGCAGCCCTATTAGGGGCCATCGCCCTTCTAGCGACGCTGTTCAACATCATCGACCCTGCACGCTATCCAGACCTGTGGGTGCATCTGCTTTCTGGTGCGACGCTGCTGGGAGCGTTCTTCATCGCTACCGATCTGGTAACCAGCCCAGTCTCGCCCCTAGGCAAGATCGTGTTCGGCGCAGGCTGCGGTGTGTTGATCTACATTATCCGCACCTGGGCGGGTTATCCCGAGGGGGTAGCGTTCGCGGTGCTGCTCATGAACGCGGCAACGCCCCTAATCGACCGTTACCTCAAACCCCGCATCTATGGCCGCACCCGCCGGGGCAAGCCGCTCATCTATGAAGAGACTTCAAAATGAGCCATGATATCCAGACACAGCCAAGCGCTCCCGGCCCGATCAAACTGGCCCTTACCCTGACGGTGTTCGCCACCCTTTCCGCCCTATTGCTGGCGGTGGGGAACACACAAACGCTATCGGAAATCGAACTGCGGCGCGCCGAGGATCTAAACGCCATTTTGTCGCAAGTGATGCCGGATCAACTTCATGACAATGCCTTAACAAATGACACCATCAAAATCGTCGGCCCCGACGGCGCGCCCATCACCGTTTACCGCGCCTTGCAAGGCGGCAAGGCCATGGCTGTTGTGCTCTCCGTAACCGGCCAGGGATACTCCGGCGACATCAATCTGGTCATGGGCGTCACCGCCCAAGGCGAGGTGCTGGGCGTGCGTGTACTTTCACACAAGGAAACACCGGGGCTGGGCGACAAAATCGAGGTTCCCAAATCAAATTGGATCTTGGGCTTCAACGGCCTGTCGTTTTCCACGCTTGCGCCCCAACAATGGGGCGTGAAAAAAGATGGCGGCGCCTTCGACCAGTTCAGCGGTGCCACCATTACGCCGCGCGCGGTAGTGAAGGCGGTAAAACAGGGCCTCGGCCTCGTGCATGACAATCACGCTATTTTGTTTGCCGGAGATGCGAACCATGACTGACAGCTCCACGCCCAAAGTGAACTATGGAACCATTACTCGCGACGGCCTATGGAACAACAACGTCGTACTCGTGCAAATGCTGGCGTTGTGCCCAAGCCTAGCGTTGACCACCACGGCCGCCAACGGGCTCGGCATGGGTCTCGCCACCACCGCAGTTATGGTAGCTTCTGGATTTTCCATTTCTGCCTTGCGCAAACAGATTCCTGCCGATATGCGCATTGCCGCTTTCGTATTGGTGATCGCAGTGATCGTTACGCTGGTGGACATGACCATGAACGCCTGGATGCATGACTTACACAAGATCTTAGGGCTATTCCTAGCCTTGATCGTCACCAACTGCGTCATTTTGGGCCGTGCTGAAATTTTTGCCTCCAAGAACCCTGCCGGGGCAAGCGCTTATGACGGCCTGATGATGGGACTTGGGTTCACCTTCGCGCTGGTGTTGCTCGGCATGGTGCGCGAAGTGCTGGGCGCGGGCACACTATTTTCCGGCATGTCGCTTTTGCTGGGCGATGCGTTTCGCATCATCGAAATGGATGTTCCCGTCTATGACGGCATGTTGCTGTTCGCCCTACCGCCGGGTGGATTTATCGTGCTTGGTTGCATCCTGGCGGGCAAACGTGTTCTGGATCAAAAACTTGCCGGGCGGGCCGAGAGGCGGGTCGCCCCGACCGATGCTCCCGCCTGTCATAGCGCACCGGGCGGTTGAACAAGGAGAACTGGGTCATGAATGTCGGCATCTGCTACGCCAAAGCCGCACGGCAATTGTGGATCAACATCGAAGTTCCCGACGATGCCACCGTCATGGACGCTATCGCCCTGTCCGGAATCTTGGACAAATTTCCCGAGATCAACCTAACCGAACAAGAGGTCGGCATCTTCGGCAGGATAACCAAGCTTGACGCACACCTCAGTGCGGGCGATCGGGTGGAAATCTATCGCCCCATCACCGCCGATCCAGATACGGTGGAGCGCCGCGATCAGGAATGAGCAGCCCACCGACCCTGGACGATTACGTGCGTCTATTCGCGGCTTATGGCGAAGACATTTCCAGCGTTTATCTAAAGCCAAGCGATACGCGTTATGAACTTTTATTCGAGCAAGCCGCGCGCCTGCTCGTTCAACCATCCAAATTCAACCAATCCCTGCCCAAACCTTTTCGCGTTACGGCGCACAACTATCTGGCGGGCGACGAAAAAACCGTGCGCCATATGAATTATCCGGAAAATCGTCACTTTATGCTGAGCGATCTTTACGATTTCATCGTGCTCAAAGCGGCACAACAAAAACGCATCCGTTAAACTCTATGTCAGCATTGTCCCTGCTAGCAGGAATTTATTTTTGCCCGTTTATTCGTTGGCTACGGGAAAGAGGGGATGTATCTCTGGCCTCCAGATTATGGGCAGGATTAAGCGTAAACTGGCCCCCACATGCTCCATGGGCGGGGTCAAGAATATGCTTACAGCTGCACATGTGCCTTGGGAGATTGCCGCCCTCCATTCAATCCCCCCGCCTCGATGATAAAATCGATGATGGCATCGACACCATCACCCTTTTGCACGTTGGCAAAGACAAACGGGCGCGCACCGCGCATTTTTTTAGCATCCCGGTCCATCACGCCCAAATCCGCCCCCACCAACGGGGCCAGTTCGATCTTGTTGATCACCAAAAGATCGGAGCGCGTGATGCCCGGCCCGCCCTTTCTGGGAATCTTGTCGCCCGCACACACGTCAATCACATAGATCGTAATGTCGGCCAGTTCCGGCGAAAAGGTAGCCGACAGGTTATCGCCGCCCGATTCGATAAACACCGCCTCAAGGCCGGGAAACCGTTCCGTCATGTCGCGCACCGCCGCTAGGTTCATCGATGCGTCTTCGCGGATCGCGGTGTGCGGGCAGCCGCCCGTCTCCACCCCGGCGATGCGTTCCGACGGCAATGCGCCGTGACGGGTAAGAAACTCGGCATCTTCGCGGGTATAAATATCATTGGTGATGGCGGCGATGTCATAAACATCCCGCAGCCGCAGACACAACGTCTTCAGCAACGCCGTCTTGCCCGATCCTACCGGACCGCCGATGCCGATGCGCAGGGGGTTGCTTGTTTGATGTTGGCTCATGATCTGAACAACCTCGAATACTGGGTTTCGTGTTTCATGGACATCCAGTCCACGCTAAAGGCCGCACTTCCCAAATCAGCAGGGTCGCGTTCCAGGGCTTGGGCCAAGGCATATTCAATCACCGGTTCCAATGCGGCGATGATCTTTTGCCCATCGGTCTGACCCAACGGCACTAGGCGCACGATGGCGCTGGTGATGTTGGCGGCAAACGCATGCAGATACGCGCCCAGCGCCGCCTGTAAGCCAATGCCCGCGAATGCCGCCGCCGCCGCAACGGCAATGGCGTATGAGGCATACACGCCGTGTTCTTTTAAAGCGGCGGCAAAACGCGCCAGGGACTCATCCGGCCATGCAGCCAACACGGCATCGAAAAACGCCTGCCCCTGGGCGCGCGATTCCAGACCCAACTCGGCGCTACCCTTTAACGCATCGCCCCATGCGGCGGCCTCCATAAATTTTGTCACATCATGTTCTTCCGCCGCCAAATACGCGGCGACGAATAAATCGGCATCGATCCGCCCGCTGCCGAATTCCACGACAAAGGCGATCCATGACCGGGCAGTTTCGCGATCCAAAACTTGACCGCTTTCCACGGCGAATTCCGCGCCGTGCGAATATGCATACGAGCCCACGGGAAACGACGGCGACAGCCACGCCAACAGGCGCAGCAAGCCCCTATCC
>JANLGW010000144.1 GCA_024653965.1 Rhodospirillales bacterium | reverse complement strand
TCCGTTCGATTGCCTCAAGATGATCGTGATGGGGAACGTTTGGGGCAATGTGTCACGTTGAATGTGCGGGGCGTCAACCTGCACATTGGCAATATTCATCTGACGCATCTTCCCGATTGCGATGCGTTGCGTCGCCAGCAATTGCAAACCGTAGCGAACGAATTGAGCGATGATGCGGATTTAACGATCATCGGTGGGGATATGAATGCCCCTTATGGGCACTCCATTTTTGAAGTGCTGGAAGGGTTTAGTACGCCGTTTTTTATGGGAGAACTTCCAACGTCTTCTCTCAACCCCGTGAATGGGGGTGAGCTTACAGCGGGCGTGGTTGATCACGTTTTTGCCCGGCCCTCCCCCGGGCGCGATATTGCGTGGCATGCGTGCTTGGCGCTGGATGATCGGGATGTGCAAACGGGATTGTACCCCAGCGATCATAAGGCGCTGATCGTGCGCATGACGGTGGGATGAGCATTTGGTCAGAGGGCCGCGCTGTCACAAATGCGTCATCTAAAGTCGATAAATAATCGATTATTCCAGATTTTTGAGGATGATAGATATGAGCGTGCGCATTGGGATCAATGGATTTGGCCGCATGGGTCGGTTGGCATTGCGTGCCGGATGGGCGCGTGATGGCCTGGACTGGGTGCGTATCAACGAGATCAATACCGATGTGGCTGGCAGCGCGCATTTGTTGACGTTTGATTCCGTGCATGGGCGCTGGCCGATCGAGGCCGATTGTGAAACCGATGCCGTCGTCATCGAAGATCAACCCATTGCCTATACATCCATCCCCGCCATTGAAGATGGTGCCTGGGGAGAATGTGATATTGTTTTGGAATGCACGGGAAAGTTCCGCAAACCGGAGCAATTGCAAAGTTATTTTAACCAGGGCGTCAAAAAGGTAATCGTCGCTGCGCCGGTTAAGGCCGAAGATCAAAAAACGGCGCTCAATATCGTTTATGGCGTCAACGATCATGAATACGATCCGGCGGTTCATCACTTGTTGACGGCGGCAAGTTGCACCACGAATTGTTTGGCCCCGGTGGTCAAGGTGGTGCATGAAGCCATCGGCATCAAACACGGTATGATCACCACCATTCACGATGTCACCAACACGCAAGTGGTGGTGGACTTTCCGCATAAAGATATGCGCCGCGCACGCTCCAGCTTAGTAAATTTGGTGCCGACCACGACGGGTTCGGCCACCGCAATCACCATGATCTATCCGGAACTGAAGGGGAAGTTGAACGGTCATGCGGTGCGCGTGCCATTGTTGAACGCATCGTTGACGGATTGCGTGTTTGAAGTTGCGCGGGCCGTCACGGTTGAGGAAATTAACGATCTGTTCGTGAAAGCGGCGTGTGGAAACCTTTCCGGCATTCTAGGTTTTGAGAGCAGACCGCTGGTTTCGACCGACTATGTGAATGATCTCCGTTCGAGCATTATTGACGGCCCGTCAACCATGGTTGTCGATGGCACCCAGGTGAAGGTTCTGGCGTGGTACGACAACGAATGGGGATACGTAAACCGCATGGTGGATCTGGCCCAGATGGTCGCGCGGGGTATGGTGTCGTAAGGTCGATGAAAAAACCTCATGCCCATTTGACGCATGTGCCCAGCGATATATCGATTTTTGATCGATCGGGCGTTGCTTCGGTTTTTGCCCGTTTAGTGCGCTTGTTTGGCGCTGGCGCAGAGATGCCTCCGATGGAAGTCAAGGTGGATAAGGCTCAACGCGCAGCAGTTATTGAGCCACAGTCGACGCCATATATTAAGACGCAGCATTCGATCTTTAACGTACGGCCATCATTGATGCGGGCTTTTGATGCGTTGCATACGCCAATCGTGATTGTGGGTCACCGTAGGGTGGTCCTGCATGCCAATAAGGAGGCCCGTTTCGTTTTTGGTGAAAAAATTACGGGACGAAGTTTTTCCCTATTTCTGCGTGATCCTAAGGCGCTCGATTGTATCGATAATACTGCAGACGATGGTCAAGCGCGCGAAATTGATGTCAGCATGGATGTGCCGCTTAAGCGGCAATACAAGTTGAACATCACCCGGTTGCCGTTGGTGGTGGAAGAGCCGATGCAGGTGGTCCTGGAATTTCAGGAAATCACGCTGATTCAGCGCTCGGAAAGCATGCGTTCGGAATTCGTTGCCAACGTCAGTCATGAACTTCGATCCCCGCTTGCGACATTGATCGGATTTATCGAGACGCTTAAAGAAGACGGCGCCGTCGCCGATACCCGTGAACGATTTTTAGGCATCATGGACGGCGAGGCGCAGCGCATGCGTCGGTTGATCGACGACTTGCTGTCGCTCACCAATGTAGAACTTCGCGAACACGAACGCCCGCGCGCTCGGGTAGACCTCGCGGGTGTATTGCAAGAAGTCACAAATTCTTTGATTTCACGAGCGCTGGCTAAAGATGTGGCGATCTCTTTGAACTTACCCTTAGAAATGCCTGCGGTGATGGGGGATCGCGATCAATTGATTCAAGTGTTTAATAATTTGATCACCAACGCCATTAAGTATGGCGGCGATGGTAAGCGTGTCGATGTGAACGTTGATATTCTCGAAAATGGCTTGCCCGAAGTTGGGCTGAGCATGGAAATACGCATTCGCGATTATGGCCAGGGCATCGATGCGGAGCATATACCGCGTCTGACGGAGCGCTTTTATCGGGTGGATAAGGGGCGCTCGCGGGCGGTGGGCGGAACGGGATTGGGTTTGGCCATCGTTAAGCATATCGTCAATCGCCATCGGGGCCGGTTGTTCATCGAAAGCGAACGGAACAAGGGCAGTCAGTTTAAGGTCCGCCTGCCGGTTTATCCCAGCGATGAAAATCCGCTTATTGTAACAAAGTCGTAACAACGCGGTCATGTATCCGTAGTGCGTCGTTCTTAAAGTTCTGTCTTGAACGGACCATTGAGGAACGCCGCGCCATGGATGCAATAGACGATAAGCCATTGATATTGGTTGCCGAGGATGAAGCGCCTTTGTCTGAAGTGCTGACGTATAATCTCGAAAAATCGGGTTTTGCCACAGTGGCCGCCTTTGATGGCGTGACGGCGTTGCAGCACGTTACAAACCTTTCACTAAGTGCGGTTATTTTGGATTGGATGATGCCGGGCATGTCGGGAATCGATGTGTGTCGCGCCATTCGCGCCAATGCGCGCACCGCCAACTTGCCGATATTAATGCTTACCGCGCGGGGTGATGAAGCGGATCGTGTGCATGGCCTGGAGGCCGGTGCAGACGATTACATGGTCAAACCGTTCTCTCCGCGAGAACTGATTGCGCGCATGCATGCTCTGTTGCGTCGAACACGGGCGGTTTCAAGCGGTGCGGATCTCGCGTGCGGCCCGCTTGCCATCAACATGGCTCAGCACAAGGTCAGCGTGAGTGGCAAAAGCGTCAGGCTGGGGCCAACGGAATACCGATTGCTCAAGTTTTTCATGGAAAATCCGGGCCGTGTTTATTCGCGCGAAGTTTTGATGGATCGTGTCTGGTCCAATGGCGTCAACGTCGAAAGCCGTACCGTAGATGTTCATGTGCGGCGCTTGCGCAAAACCCTAATGGACGCAGGGTCGACAGACCCCATCCGCACGGTGCGGGGTGCGGGTTATTCACTGGATATAGACAGTCGGCAAGCATGACGGCACAAAATGATTCGATGAAAATGTTAGGGAAAAAGCTGAGCAGGGAACCCTCGATCCATCCCAGCGCGCAGGTTAACGGCGATTGTCGGCTTGGCGCTTGGACGGAAGTAGGCGAACGAACCCGTCTCGCCGAAACGGTGATGGGTGATTATTCATATATTTGTAATGACGGCGATGTCATTTACACGACCATCGGCAGGTTCTGTTCCATCGCGGCGGCGGTGCGGATTAATCCTGGCAATCATCCGCTTAACCGTGCGGCGTTGCATCATTTTACTTATCGCAGCGCCTCATTTGACTTAGGTGAAGATGATCCCGATTTTTTTGATTGGCGGCGTGAATCTCAAGTCACCATTGGCAACGATGTCTGGATCGGCCATGGCGTCACCATCATGCCCGGCGTTACCATCGGCGACGGTGCGGCCATCGGCTCCGGTGCGGTGGTCACTAAGGATGTCGAATCGTATTCCGTTATCGTCGGCGTGCCTGCCAAGCCCTTGCGCAAACGATTCGATGACGTTACCTGCGCTAAGTTGGCGCAATTAAGGTGGTGGGATTGGCCGCATGACGTCATTAAAGCGCGTCTAGTTGATTTTCGCGCCATGAATGCAGGGGCATTTGCTGAAAAATACCTTTAAGGCCTGCCGGATGCAGACGACTTTGCAATTTGTCTGGAGCAATTAACAATGTTGTTACAAGACTGACCAAGAAGAGTCACTCACGCCGACTAGAGTTTCCTCCAGTTTCAGCAGGAGGAATGCGCGATGGCTCACAGCATCCAGGTCACTGACCTCAATAAATCTTTCAAGGGCGTCAAGGCGCTCGATGGCATCGACTTCACCGCAAGTCGGGGTGAGATGGTTGCTCTGATCGGCGCATCCGGATCTGGCAAATCGACCTTGATCCGCCACATCGCGGGGCTTATGTCCGGCGATAAGGGAGCGGGGCAGGTTGATGTGCTGGGCAACATCATTCAGAAAAACGGACGCATTGCTCGCGGTGTTCGCCGTTACCGTCCGCATATCAGCGTCATTTTTCAGCAGTTCAATCTGGTGAACCGGATGAGCGTTTTGCAGAACGTCTTGCTCGGAAAACTGGGAACCATTCCGTCGTGGCGTGGCACTATTGGTGCCTTTACCCGCGCGGAAAAAATGGAAGCCATGCATGCATTGGAGCGTGTCGGCATGGCCAAGTACGCCACGCAACGGGCTTCCACGCTTTCCGGTGGCCAGCAGCAGCGTGTCGCCATTGCGCGCGCGTTGGTTCAGGAATCTGAAATTATCCTCGCCGATGAACCCATCGCGTCGCTTGATCCGGAAGCGTCGCGCAAGGTGATGGAATCGTTGGCGCGCATTCATCGCGAAGATGGCAAGACGATTGTCGTCTCGTTGCATCAGGTGGATTACGCGTTGAAATATTGCCCGCGCACCTTGGCGTTAAAGGATGGCAAAAAACATTATGACGGCGCCTCGCGCGATCTGTCGGTGGATTTTCTGCGCAACCTTTATGGGGCGAACAGTTTGGATATGCATATTCCGGTTCCTTTGGAAGTTACGGACGAAGACCCCATTCAGGTTTCGTCCGGCATGTTCCGAAAGCCGGCTGCGGCGTTTGGCGGTCATGCCGAAACCGCAATGGGAACGGCCTAACGGTCGGTGAGTGGGATCGGCCTGGCCATCCTAATTTTTCAATGAGGAGAGTTGCATATGTTTAAGAAGACCCTGTTTGCCGCCGCCGTCACGATGATGGTGTCGAACGCAGCAAATGCCGCTGATTACAAGCCGCTGGATAAGGATCCCGAAGTGATCAACTTTGGCATCATTTCCACCGAATCTTCGTCCAACCTGAAAGAGCAGTGGATGCCCTTCTTGGCGGACATGGAAAAGGCCTTAGGCATGAAGGTCGAGGCCTTTTTCGCTCCCGACTATGCGGGCATCATCGAAGCGATGCGTTTTGGTAAGGTGCATGTGGCTTGGTATGGCAACAAGTCGGCCATCGAGGCCGTGGACCGTTCCGGTGGCGAAGTTTTTGTGAAGACGACCAAGGCAGACGGATCTCAGGGCTATTACAGCCACATCATCACCCATGTGGACAACAAAAACATCAACACGCTGGACGACATTTTCAAGTGCGACCAGTCGCTTGATTTCGGTGCCGGTGATCCGAACTCTACTTCCGGTTTCCTGGTGCCCGGTTATTACGTGTTCGCCAAAAATAACATTGAGCCGAAAGACTGCTTTAAGACGAACCGCACGGCCAACCACGAAACCAATTTGATGGCGGTCGCTAACAAACAAGTGCACATCGCCACCAACAACTCCGAACAAATCGGTCGCACCCTGCAAAATCAGCCGGATATCGCTAAGAAGATTAAAGTCATTTGGACCTCGCCGCTGATTCCGTCTGACCCGATGGTTTATCGCAAAGACATGTCTGAAGAATTGAAATCGCGCATTAAAGCATTTTTCCTCGCGTATGGCCGCATGGGCGATGTGGAACATGCCAAAGCCGTTCTCGGCGGCATGAGCGATGGTCAGGGCATGTATCTGAGCAGTGACAACACCCAGCTTTACCCGGTCCGTCAGCTCGAATATTTCAAAAACAAGCTGAAGGTTGAAGGCAGCGAAGGCCTGTCCAACGAAGAAAAACAGGCGAAGGCGAAGGCAATTGACGCCCAGTTGGCCGAACTCGACATCCTGGTAAAGCACCAGTAATCGCACGGAATGAAACTGCCGGAGCTTATGCTCCGGCAGTTTTTTCATTGATGAATGTCCAATCACCCCCTGAAATCAATTTAGCCGGAGACAACGCCATGACCGCGACCCGCCACCACGCCGCAGGACATGTCACTTTGCCGCCACGCGATCTTAAGCGCTCGGCCACCAGCATCGTCATGTGGGGAGCTGCATTCATTTTATTGATGTTATCTTGGAATGGCGCGGATATGCGCCCCATGGATTTGTGGAACGATTCTGAGAATATGGTGACGTTCGCTGACGGCTTTTTCCCGCCCAATTTTAGTGAATGGAAAATGTATGTCCGCGAAATGTGGATTACCATTCAAATTGCCATTTGGGGTACGGCGCTCGCCATTGTGACGGCCATTCCGTTCGGCATCATGTGCTCTGAAAATGTTGCACCCTGGTGGCTGTATCAGCCGATGCGCCGTTTGATGGATGCCGCGCGCGCCATTAATGAAATGGTGTTTGCCATGTTGTTCGTTGTTGCTGTTGGGTTGGGGCCCTTTGCGGGCGTTCTGGCGCTGTGGATTCACACTACCGGCATTTTGGCAAAGTTATTTTCAGAAGCGGTTGAAGCCATTGATCCGCGCCCTGTCGAAGGGGTGCGCGCCACCGGCGCTACGCCGTTGCAGGAGGTGATCTACGGCATCATTCCGCAGGTGCTGCCGTTATGGATTTCCTATTCCCTGTACCGTTTTGAATCCAATGTGCGTTCGGCCACCGTGCTGGGCATCGTCGGTGCCGGTGGTGTCGGCATGCTGTTGTGGGAATATATCCGCGGTTTTTATTACGCTGAAACGGCGGCGGTGATGATCATCATCGTGTTGTGCGTGGTCGCGTTGGACGTGATTTCACAGCGTCTGCGAAAAATGGTGATTTGAAAAACGTGCAACCGTCAGGTTTCAAAAACCAATTGCAATCGGTCGCCCGCAAATTGCGTGCGTCCATACTCCAACGGCTTTCCGTCCGGTGTTGCATTGACGCTTTCGCACAGCAACACCGGGCGCTGGGGGGGCTGCTGCAACAGTTTGGCGTCTTCTCGCAGCGGCAAACGCGCGGTAACGCGGGTGGATATGCGCGAAAAGTCGTCGATGCCAAACTCTTTCAGGGCCAGGGAAATGGACCCCGTTCGCTCGACCGCTTCACCCAAGTTGGCAAAGCGGCCCGCCGCGAAATAATGATCCGCCAGACTGAGCGCCGTGTCGTCGGCTTGCCCAAGGGTGCGGATGCATATCACTTTAGCGCCGCGCCGAAGGCCCAGCGCTTTGGCGGCGGAATCGGTGGCGGTAAGCGTGGACGAGGCGATGACACGCACCGTTGGCACGCGGCTTTGCGCGCTGACGGTCTCGCTGAAACGGGTGCGTCTTTTGACCGCGTAATCCATGACCGCCTCGGGCACATAGGTGCCGGAGCCTTGTCGCGTTTCGACCAGTCCCTGTTCCGCCAAGGTGGCGATGGCGCGGCGTACCGTGTGGCGGTTGACGGCAAATCGTTCGGCAAGGGCATGTTCGGTGGGCAGCATTTTCCCCGGTTTCAGTGCGCCACCGAGAATATCAGCGCGCAACTGTTCGTGAATTTGCCGCCACAAGGCGATGCCGCCGCCGCGTTCCATGGTGATGCTCATATCGTCCGTTCCGTTGAAACAAAAAATTCACGCAAAGTTTCTTTTAAGGCGCCCTGCGTGGGTGTATGTAAACATCGATAGATACAGATGTCTATACAAATTTAGGAAACGTTTATGACACACAACACCTCCTCAGACGTTACATCGATCGCCCCTGAGGCGGCTCAGATTGCGGCGCGCCAATCGTGGATGGCTTTGCTGGCTAGGTCGCAATTGCAGAGGCTGGAAAATGCCTGGGCCGACTTGGATGGCAAACCTGAATACGCGGTATTGCGCGCCCCTGAAACGGGCATGGTTATGGTGCGGGCGCGCGCAGGCGGCAATGGCGGGCAGTTCAACATGGGCGAGATGACGGTGACGCGCTGCGCGGTGCGTACCCAGCAAGGCCACCTGGGGCATTCGTATATAACCGGGCGGGATAAGCGCCACGCAATGCTGGCCGCCGTGTTCGATGCCTTGATGCAAGAACCGACGCACCGCAAACACATCGAGGCTCGATTGCTGACCCCCATTTGCGAAGATTTGGCGCAGGCCCGCAATAACGTCGCCAGCAAAGTTGCCGCCACGCGAGTCGATTTTTTTACGCTGGTGCGCGGCAATGATTGAAGGATTGAACGATATGAACGGTAAAACTGCCTTCGACCAGCCGTTAACGGGCTTTGAAAGCCCGGTACACGACGCTCAGCGTGTCTTTCACGGGGTGATGGAGGCCATGTCGCACCCCGGAAAGATCGTGGTTTTATCCGATTTGCCGGAAGCTCCTGAGCCGCTCAACCGCGCCAGTGCCGCCATTTGTTTAAGCTTGGTGGATTTCGAAACGCCGTTGTGGGCCGATGCCGCCGTGGCGGCCAGCAGTCAGGCAATGAACCATTTGAAGTTTCATTGCGGTTGCCCGGTAACGTCTGCGCCTAAAGAAGCACGAACCGCGCTGGTATCCGACGCAAGCATGTTGACTTCCTTTGATCGATTTAACATCGGCAGCGATGAACGACCGGACCTGTCCACCACCGTGATCATACAGGTGGCGAGACTGAGCAATGAAGGCGGGGTACAGCTTTCTGGGCCGGGCATTAAGACCGTGAACGGCTTAAGCGTTGAAGGTATTGGGGCGTCGTTTTGGGATGCGCTTAAAGCCAATGCGCAATTGTTCCCGCGCGGGGTGGATCTGATTTTGACCTCAGATGACGCCATCGCCTGTCTTCCGCGTACAACTCAGGTGGAGGTCTAAACCATGTATGTTGCCGTTAAAGGGGGCGAAAAAGCGATCCGCAACGCGCACCGGCTGTTGGCTGAAGTGCGCCGTGGCGATCTTGGTGTGCCGGAGCTTTCGGTGGCGCAGATCAAGGAACAGATGTCTTTGGCCGTGGATCGCGTGATGACCGAAGGTTCGCTGTATGACCGCGATTTGGCCGCATTGGCGATCAAGCAGGCCCGTGGAGATTTAGTCGAAGCGATCTTTTTGCTGCGTGCGTTCCGTACTACCTTGGCACGTTTTGCCATATCCACTCCCATCGATACCAGCAAGATGAAGGCGCAAAGACGCATTTCGGCAACGTACAAGGATTTGCCCGGCGGGCAGGTATTGGGTCCGACGTTTGATTACACCCATCGTTTGCTGGATTTTGCATTGATGGCCGAAGGCGAAGTGCCTGAAGTTGAAAAAATGGATGCGTCGGATGTCGCCATGCCGCGCGTGACCGATATGCTCGATCACGAAGGCCTGATCGAGCGGGAAATTGTCGACGATGAAGCTCCGATTGCAGATTTGACGCGCGAACCGCTGGATTTTCCGGCCGAGCGAAATTTGAGATTGCAGAATCTGGCGCGCGGCGACGAGGGGTTCTTACTTGCTATGGGATACTCGACGCAGCGCGGATATGGAAACAGTCATCCTTTCGCCGGCGAAATCCGCATGGGTGAAGTTGAAATTGAGATCGTGCCGGAAGAATTGGGCTTTGCCATATCCATCGGGGACATCTTCGTCACTGAATGCGAAATGGTGAACCAGTTCAAAGGTTCAGCGACAGAAGCGCCCAAGTTCACACGTGGATACGGCTTGGCTTTCGGCGAGGCCGAACGCAAAGCGATGGCGATGGCGTTGGTCGACCGCGCGATGCGTGCGCGCGAATTGGGCGAAGAGATTAAGGCCCCGGCTCAGGATGAGGAATTTGTGCTGTACCACTCCGACAACGTTGAAGCATCCGGGTTTGTGCAGCATTTGAAATTGCCTCACTACGTCGATTTTCAAGGCGATCTGGAAATGGTGCGCAATCTGCGTGCAGAGCAAAAACAGACTGAACTGAAAATGGCGGGGGAATGAGCATGAGCCACGCGCAAACACTCGAAGGATACAATTTCGCGTATCTCGACGAACAAACCAAACGCATGATCCGCTGGGCCATTTTGAAAGCGATTGCGGTGCCGGGTTATCAAGTTCCATTCGGTTCGCGCGAAATGCCCTTGCCGTATGGATGGGGCACGGGCGGCATTCAAGTGACGGCCAGCATCATCGGCCAAGATGATACGTTGAAGGTAATTGATCAAGGCGCCGATGATACCACCAACGCCGTGTCTATCCGTCATTTCTTTGCCCGCACCACTGGCGTTAAGACGACCGAGCGCACCGAGAGCGCCACCCTTATTCAGACCCGCCACCGCATTCCCGAGCGTCCGCTTCAAGAAGGACAAGTGCTGGTATATCAGGTGCCAATTCCCGAACCGTTGCGCTGGCTGGAACCGCGCGAAACGGAAACGCGCAAGATGCACGCGTTGGCGGAATATGGCGTCATGCATGTCAAGTTGTACGAAGATATTGCGCGTTTTGGACGTATCGCGACGTCATACGCCTATCCGGTCATGGTCAACGGGCGTTACTTGATGTCGCCATCGCCGATCCCGAAATTCGATAATCCGAAGATGGACAATATGCCAGCACTTCAGTTGTTTGGCGCGGGTCGGGAAAAACGCATCTATGCCATTCCGCCCTATACCAAAGTTGAGAGCCTGGACTTCGATGACCATCCTTTCGAGGTGCAGAAGTGGGACGATTGCTGCGCGTTATGCGGAGCCCAAGACAGCTATTTAGATGAAGTCATTATCGATGATGCGGGCGGGCGTATGTTCGTATGCTCCGATACGGATTATTGCGAAGACCGTCGCGCCCAGGGTCACTACGGCCCCTTGGGTCAAGCGGCGGAGTAAGGATAAAGACTATGATGACCATCGATATCAATGCAGCGCCGTTACTGAGCGTCCAGAATTTAGGCAAGGATTATGGAAATCTGGTTGCCTGTACGGACGTTTCGTTTGATTTATGGCCGGGCGAAGTGCTGGGCATCGTAGGCGAGTCCGGGTCGGGTAAGACCACGTTGCTCAATTGCCTGTCCGCACAGCTTGCTCCCAGCCGTGGCGCGGTTATTTATGATACGCGCGTGGATGGGCCGCGCGACATCCTTGAAATGACCGAATCCGAGCGCCGATTGCTGATGCGCACGGATTGGGGGTTGGTGCGGCAAAATCCCCGTGATGGGTTGCGCTTGGGCGTAAGCGCCGGAGCAAATGTGGGTGAACGCTTGATGGCCGTGGGGGCGCGGCACTATGGTGATATCCGTGCTGAGGCGGCCAATTGGCTGCAAAAGGTGGAAATCGACGTCGGGCGCATCGATAACGTGCCCTCGACCTTTTCCGGCGGCATGCAACAACGTTTGCAGATCGCGCGAAATTTGGTGACCGAGCCGCGCTTAGTGTTCATGGATGAACCCACCGGCGGGCTGGATGTGTCGGTTCAGGCGCGCCTGTTGGATTTGCTGCGCGGTTTGGTGACGCGCTTGGGGCTAAGCGCCATCATCGTTACGCACGATTTGGCGGTCGCACGTCTGTTGGCGCATCGTTTGATGGTGATGCGTCATGGCCGTGTGGTGGAGCAGGGCCTGACCGATCAGGTTTTGGACGATCCCCAGCATCCCTACACGCAGCTTCTCGTTTCTTCCATCTTGCAGCCTTGAGGACATTGACCATGAACGCCGCAACCTTTCCCATGATCAAAGCCGAAGGCATCACGAAAACGTTTGTGCTGCATAACCAAGGGGGGCAGCGTATCCCGGTTTTTTCCGGCATCAACTTGACGGTAAATGCCGGAGAATGCGTGGTGTTGAACGGGCCATCCGGCACCGGAAAATCGACCCTGATGCGCGCACTCTATGGCAATTATCTGGTGGGCGGCGGGGCGATCTTGGTGCGTCATGGCGACGATTGGATCGATATGAGCCGCGCCCTTCCCCAGGAAATTCTTTCCGTGCGCAAACATACCATGGGTTACGTATCGCAGTTTTTGCGCGCGATTCCGCGTGTTCCGGCATTGGATATTGTTGCCGAACCTTTGGTCGCGTTAGGCGAAGATGAAATCAAGGCGCGGACGCGTGCGGGAGAATTGCTCAGCCGCCTGCGTGTGCCGGAAAACCTGTGGTCGTTGGCGCCGGCGACCTTTTCGGGTGGCGAGCAGCAACGTGTAAACATCGCGCGCGGTTTTGTCGTCGATTTCCCCATTTTGCTGTTGGATGAACCGACCGCTTCATTGGATGCCAAAAACCGTGAAACCGTCACCGACATGATCCGTGAAGCGACGGCGCGGGGCGCAGCAATTGTCGGTATTTTTCACGATGAGGATGTTCGTGATCGGATCGGCGCGCGGTTATATGACATTAAGCTCCAGGAGCAAGCAGCATGAGCAATCTGATTCTCACAAACGCCAAGATCGTGACCCGTGACGAAATCGTCATGGGTACTGTTGAGGTGGATAGCGGACGGATCGTTGCCATTGATCGAGGCAACACGTCGTTGCCCGGTGCGCAAAATCTGAACGGGGATTATCTGCTTCCCGGTCTGATCGAATTGCACACCGACAACATGGAAAAAAGTTTTACCCCACGCCCCGGCGTGCGCTGGCCATCTGTCCCTGCAGCGGTATCGCATGATGTTCAGGTTGTTGGCGCAGGCATTACGACCGTGTTCGACGCACTTTCGGTGGGTGATATCATGCATTCATCCGCCCGGCTGAGCCAATTGCACGATATGGCAGATACGGTCGTTCACGCCAAAAAGGAAGGCCTGTTGCGTGCCGATCACTTTTTGCACATGCGCTGCGAGCTGAGTTATGAAACCGTGATTGATCTGTTTACGCCGTTCGTTGAAAATGCGTTGGTGCGTTTGGTATCGCTTATGGATCATGCACCCGGTCAGCGCCAATTTATCAATATCGACAAGTACCGGGAATATTATCAGGGCAAGTACCATTTTTCCGATGAAAAAATGGCAGAGTTCATCGAGCGCCATGTCCATATTTCAAAACTGTATAGCGCCAAACACCGCGCGCATATTGTCGGATTGTGCCGTGAGTATGCGTTGCCCATGGCCAGCCATGATGATGCGACGGATGCGCACGTTGATGAAGCCTGTCAAGATGGCGTCAGCATCAGTGAGTTTCCCACCACCATAGAGGCCGCACGGGCGGCTCGGGACAGGGGGCTGCATGTTTTGATGGGGGCACCGAATGTCGTGCGCGGTCAGTCGCATTCGGGAAATATCTCGGCGCGCGAATTGGCGGCGGAGGGCGCATTGGATATTCTATCGTCAGATTATTTCCCCGGATCAATCTTGCAAGGTGTGTTCACCATGCATCAGCATATTGAAGGCATCTCTTTACCCCAGGCCGTGCGCACCGCGACAATCAACCCGGCCAAGGCTGCGGGTATGACGGATCGTGGTGAAATTGCACCGGGAAAGCGTGCGGATCTGGTGCGTGTGCGTTTGTCGGACAATATGCCGGTGGTGCATGAAGTATGGGGCGCGGGTCTGCGCATTTATTAATTGCGAACAAAGGGGGCGTTATGAAACAGGCTCGTTATGCCATTTATTATGTGCCTAGACCGGATACGCCGTTGGCGCAGTTTGGGGCCAATTGGCTTGGGCGTGACGTCGCCACGGGCGAGCTTGTGGCGCAACCAATTATTCCCGACATGGGCAGTGCGCGGCTTTTGGACATAACGGATGCCCCGCGTAAATATGGCTTTCATGCAACGCTAAAACCACCGTTCAGGCTGGCGGAAGAGTGTGACCTCAACATGTTCGATGAGGCGATCGAGGCTTTTGTCGCGGCGCAGGAACCGTTTGAAGTTTCAGCTTTGGAATTGACGGAATTGGACGGGTTTATCGCGCTCTGCCCTAAGAAAACAAGCAATGCGCTGCATCAGTTCGCCGAGGATTGTGTGCGGGACTTTGACCCGTTTCGTGCCCCACCTTCGGAGCAAGAATTGGAAAAACGCCTTGCCGCAGAACTGACGGATAAGCAGGTCAAGTTGCTTAAAAAATGGGGATACCCCTATGTGATGAGCGAGTTCCGTTTCCACATGACACTGACCGAGCGATTAAAGGGCAAGGAAAGAAAGCGTCTTCTGGCGGAGCTTGAGCCGCTGGCAAAGGACGCCTTGTCGGGTAAAAAGTGGGCGTTCGATACCATCGCTTTGGTGGTTCAAGAAACGCCGGATATGCCGTTTGAGGTCAAGAAATTTTATACTTTTGCGCGGCATCATACGCGCCGATGGCCCGTAAAAAAGCATTGATCGAATGTTTCAACTCACCGCCGTTGTCGATCGTGCAGACGTCGTCACCTGTGATGAGATACTCTCGAGCGCGTGCAACCCGTTTGGCAATATCGGATTTTGATTCCCGCCCTCGATTGCGCAAGCGTTCTGCCAGGATTTCGTCGGATACGGTAATGTATATAATTTTTACGGGCGCTAATTGGGCGCGAGCGTCATTCACCACCGTACGCGAT
>JANLGW010000142.1 GCA_024653965.1 Rhodospirillales bacterium | reverse complement strand
TTGCCGCCGCGGGTCTGCAAAATCCACAGTTTGCCCTGCTGGATGGTGAATTCCATATCCTGCATATCTTTGTAATGCGCTTCAAGTTTGCGGCGCACGGCATCTAATTGGCGGTAAAGTTCCGGCATGGTTTCTTCAAGCGACGGCAAGTTCATGCCCGCGCTCGTTTTTTCGGCCAGCGATAGCGGCTGCGGCGTGCGGATACCCGCCACCACATCCTCGCCCTGGGCATTGATCAGGTATTCGCCGTAAAACAGATTTTCGCCGGTAGACGGATTGCGCGTGAAACACACGCCGGTGGCGCTGTCGTCCCCCATGTTGCCGAACACCATCGCCTGCACGTTCACCGCCGTGCCCCAGCTTTCGGGGATATTGTGCAGCCTGCGATAAGTCTGTGCGCGTTTGTTGGTCCAGCTTTTGAACACCGCACCGATGGCCGCCCACAATTGGGCGCTGGGATCGGTGGGAAACGGCTCGCCAGTTTGTTTTTCGACAACGGCCAGGAACTTAGGCACCAGCCTTTTCCAATCATCAACGGAAAGATCGGTGTCGAGCTTCAGGCCATGTTCGTGTTTGTGATCTTCCAGCAGGTCTTCAAAGTGGTAATGATCCACGCCCAGCACCACGTCGCCGAACATTTGAATGAAGCGGCGGTAGCTGTCATAGGCAAAACGCGCATCGCCCGTGGCGCGGGCGATCGTTTCGACCGTTTCTGCGTTGAGGCCTAAATTGAGCACCGTGTCCATCATGCCGGGCATGGACGCACGCGCGCCGGAACGCACCGACAACAGCAGCACCTTATCGCCGCGGCCAAAGGTTGCGGCCATCTGAGTTTCGAGCTTGGCTACAGCGGCGGCGACATCGGCGTTTAGGCTATCGGGATAGGTACCCTTGCTGTCGGAAAAATGGTGGCAGACCTCGGTGGTGATGGTGAAACCCGGCGGAACCGGCAAACCGATGGACGACATCTCATGCAGATTGGAACCCTTGCCGCCGAGCAAGTTGCGCAGTTTGGCGGAGCCATCCGCCTTGCCGTCGCCAAAGGAATAAACCCATTTGTTCGCCATGATTAGCCCCCGATTTTTGAGAAGTCGGCGATATCACCCGTAACGGTAAGAATTTGAGACAACAGCTTCAATCGATTTTTACGAACGTCTTGATCATCCACGTTCACCATCACTGCATCAAAAAACGCATCCAAGGGTGCCCGCAACGTAGCCAATGCGGCCATGGCATCGGCGAACAGTTCTTTGCCCGCCAGACGTTGGCCTTCTGCGCCCGCACTCGCCAGCGCCGCCGACAAGGCGCGTTCTTCGTCCAGAGCGAACAAAGCCGGATCGGGCACTCCTAAATAGGATACGCCGTCTTTCTTTTCTTCGATACGCAAAATATTGGTGGCGCGTTTGTGCGCGGCCAGCAGGTTCAGACCATCGTCTGTGCCCATCAACGCGCCCAGCGCGTCCACGCGGGCCAGCAGGCGCACCAAGTCATCCTCGCCACCCAGGCTAAACACCGCGTCGATCAGGTCGTGACGCACACCCTCGGTTTTCAGGTGAACTTTGAGGCGGTCGGCGAAAAACGAGAGAAGTTCAGATGCAACATAGTATCTAGGAGAAAACTCTGCCCCTTCGTTTAAAGCTTTTAACTTTGCAGCATTGTAAGCGACGGAGTGTTCCTCGTTTGGCATATTCGGGGGATACGCACTCAACGCTATATCAAAGACACTCAGCAATTTTAAACGCAGCTTGTTTTCGATGATCAATCGAATCACGCCCAGCGCCGCGCGGCGCAGCGCAAACGGATCTTTCGAGCCGGTGGGTTTTTCATCGATGGTCCAGAACCCGACCAGGGTATCGATCTTATCGGCCAGCGCCACCGCCACCGACACGGGCGCATTGGGACAAAGATCGTTCGGCCCCAATGGCGAATAATGGTCGCGGATGGCGTCGGCGACGGCGGTGCTTTCTTCGCCCGCCAGCGCATAATAGCGCCCCATCACGCCTTGCAGTTCGGGAAACTCGCCCACCATGCCGGTGACCAGATCGGCCTTGCACAGTTGCGCGGCGGCAATGGCGTCGGCCTTATGCGCGCCGACGCTGGACGCCAATTTTTCGGCCAAGGCCACGATGCGTGAAACCTTATCGGCGACGGTGCCCAGCTTGGCATGGAACACGATGTCTTTAAGCTGCGCCGTGCGTAGCGCCAGCGGGGTTTTCAAATCCTGATCCCAGAAGAACTTGGCATCCGACAGGCGGGCACGCAGCACCCGCTCATTGCCCGCTTGGATGGCCTTGCCACCGTCAACCGCCACTTGATTGGCCACCACGATGAACTTGGGCGCCAACGAACCGTCGGCGTTGAGCAGCGTGAAGTATTTTTGATTCACGCGCATGGTGGTGGTCAGCACTTCGGCGGGCACGTCCATGAATTCATCGTCGATGGCGCCCATCAGCACCACTGGCCATTCGACCAGCCCGGTGACTTCCTGCAGCAAGCCTTCGTCGGGGCGCAGGGTATAACCCGCATGCTCGGCCAGCTTTTCGGCCTGAGAGACGATCTCGGCGCGACGCTCGGACGGACACAACAACACATGTGCGGCGGCCAGCTTGGCGCGGTAATCGGCGAAGTCCGTCACCGCGATGGGGCCGGGATTTAAGAAACGATGGCCGAAGGTGGTGTGACCAATTGGAACTGATAACTCAGGATTTGCTTTTCTATCCGGCAATAAATCCAGAGAGCCAAATCCACGGTCTGCGAAAAAACCGCTGAAGGATTGTCCATTAAAAACAAATAAAATGGAATGCAACGGTCGCACCCATTTCATATTTGTTCGACCCCAGCGCATCGACTTTTGCCACGGGAACTCCCTTACGACATGATTAACGTGCGCAAGAAGGATATCTCGAGTTGAAGGACCTCTGCTTACTTTAACAAAAAAATAAGTGGGCTTACCCTTAACGTCGCGGATTTCACAGTCATCGACCGATGAAATCCCGGCAGACTTCAAAAATCCGTTGATCGCTTGTTCCGGCGCGCCAACGGTAGGACCTTTCTTCTCGTCGTGATGCTCCGGGGGTATCTCCGGCAGGCCGTCAATGACCAGCGCCAAGCGGCGCGGGGTGACAAAGGCTTCGGAACGTGTCCACTCCAGCCCGGCTTTTTTCAGACCTTCTTCGACCAGACGTTTTAAATCGTCCGCCGCCTTGGCCTGCATGCGCGCGGGGATTTCTTCCGAGAACAGTTCGAGCAGGAGTTCGGCCATGTTACGCCACCTCTCCCGCCAGCCACGCTTCGCAGCAACCCTTGGCCAGCGCGCGCACCCGCCCGATATAAGCCTGGCGTTCGGTCACCGAGATGACGCCCCGCGCATCGAGCAGATTAAAGGTATGCGAGGCCTTGATGCATTGCTCGTAAGCGGGCAGCGCCAGCGATTTTTCCAGCCCCAGCAGACGCTGGCAATTTTGCTCGGCGTCGGCAAATTGGCGAAACAGAATGTCGGTGTCGGATTGTTCAAAGTTATAGGTGGATTGTTCGATCTCGTTGCGCTTGAACACGTCGCCATATTTGACGCCGTGGCCGTTCCAATCCAAGTCATAGACGTTTTCCACGCCCTGGATATACATGGCCAAACGCTCCAGCCCGTAGGTCAGCTCCACCGCGACCGGATTGCATTCGATGCCGCCGACCTGCTGGAAATAGGTGAACTGCGACACTTCCATGCCGTCGCACCACACTTCCCAGCCCAGCCCCCAGGCCCCCAGCGTCGGGCTTTCCCAATCGTCCTCGACGAAGCGGATATCGTGTTTGGCCGGGTCGATGCCCAGCACCTTGAGGCTTTCGAGATAGAGGTCTTGGCTATTGGCGGGCGACGGTTTCATGATCGCCTGAAACTGATAATAGTGCTGCAGGCGGTTGGGGTTTTCGCCATATCGTCCGTCGGTGGGGCGGCGCGAAGGCTGCACATACGCGGCCTTCCACGGTTTTGGCCCCAGGGCGCGCAACGTGGTCGCGGGATGAAAGGTGCCCGCGCCGACTTCCTGGTCATGGGGTTGCAGCAACACACACCCCTGCCCCGCCCAAAAGCCTTGCAGCTTTAAAATCAAATTTTGAAAACATGTTTCCGGGTTGGGTGCGGGCATAATATCGAAAAACCTATATGAATTTTATGTTGCAGTGCAGCGACGATAACCGCCGCCCGGTTCCCGGTCAAGCCATGCAAAGGTCTAAGATCAAGGTCTTATCCGCGAAATGGGCAGCCATCTTTACCGCACGATTTGGCGCCGCGCGTGACGTAAGACCCGCACAACGAACATTGCACCATGTCCTCAACCCCCTCCGCTACGGGATTGGCGCGGCTTCGCTCCATTTTGGCGCGTTTTTCGCGTTGATCCGCCATGCGCGTGTAAGCCCTAAAAACGAACCACACCACGGCAACCAGCAGAATCGTAAAGATGATTTTTGTGAACATAGAACCCTTGTAGGGCGGGGCTTTCGCCCGGTCAAATGTTATCCGTCAACGCCCTAACCGTTGGCCCGCAAATGCAGCGCGCCACCCTTTAACGCAAGGTCGGCGGCATCGGTATAACTGCCGTCGTTTTGATGCAAAACAAGGCCGCTCATCAACTGCATGGGCGACTTGATGCCCTTGCGCGCCCGCACGATGACACGGCTGGCGATTTCACCATCCTTGGGCCACAAGGGAAAGACCGTCACCTCGCCCGCGCGGTCTTCCAGGCCGATCAGCAATTCGGCCAGACGGTCGGCGCGGTAAATAAAGGTGATCGAGCCCTTACGGCGGCAGAACTTAAGCGCCGCATCGACCCAGTCTTCCAAATCCGCATCGCTTTCCACATGGGCCAAGCGCTTGCTTGCATTGGGCGGATGATTGCCCCGGTCGCCGCTCATGTAAGGCGGATTGGCGAACACATGGTCATAAGCCTCGGCCAGCAACTCGGGCGGCGGATCGAGAACGTCCCCCGTAAACACCGCCAACCGATCCGCAAAACCGTTGGCGGCGACGTTTTGCCGCGCCACATCGGCCAATTCGCCCTGCAATTCCAAACCGTCGATACTGAGGCCGTCGATCCGCGCGGCCAAACACAACATCGCCGCGCCCACGCCGCAGCCCAAATCCAGCACTTTTTCCCGAGATTCGGCGCGCACCGCAGCGGCCAGCAGCACCGGGTCCACGGCGGCGCGGTAACCCTCGACGGGCTGATTGAGGATCACACGACCGTCCAAAATCCGGTCTTCGCTGGTTTTCATATGAATTCCCTCTGGTCGCCGCTAAAATAGGGCTCCTGACCCCGGCGCTTGACCCCGCCCCTGGGGAAGGTCATAAACTACACCACTGTTACGGCATCATGTCACATCGTGACGCATCGGAGAACCGCCTTGGGCGTTGTCGTGAATTTAACCGAGGAACGTAAACTCTCGCCACTCGACCGTTTGGCCGAACTGGTTGCCGACGACTTAAAGGCCACCAATCAGGCGATCGTCGATCGCATGCATTCGCCGGTATCGCTGATTCCGCAACTGGCCGGGCACATCATCGCCGCCGGCGGCAAGCGCCTGCGCCCCATGCTGACGCTGGCCACCGCGCGCATGTGCGGTTATACGGGCGATCGCCATATCCTGCTTTCGGCGTGCATCGAATTCATCCACACCGCGACCCTGCTGCACGACGACGTAGTCGACGAAAGCGACCTGCGCCGGGGCCAGGCTTCGGCCAATGCGCTGTGGGGCAACAAACCGAGCGTATTGGTCGGTGATTTCCTGTTCACGCGCTCGTTTTCGCTGATGGTAGAAGACGGCAATCTCGACGTGCTGCGCATCCTATCCAGCGCCTCGGCGACCCTGGCCGAGGGCGAAGTGCTGCAACTGGTCACCGCCAACGACACCGAAACCACGGAAAGCGACTATCTTGCCGTGATCAAGGCCAAAACTGCCGAACTGTTCGCCGCCGCCGCCGAACTTGGCCCGGTGATCGCCGGACGCCCCGAAAAAGAACACAAGGCGCTGCGCGAATACGGCATGAACCTCGGCATCGCGTTTCAACTGATCGACGACGTGTTGGACTTTTCCGCCAAACAAGAAGCGCTGGGCAAAACCATCGGCGACGATTTCCGCGAAGGCAAGATCACCTTGCCCATCGTGCTGGCGTTCGCCCGCGGCACCGAGCAGGAACGCGAGTTCTGGCGGCGCACCTTGGAACAGCTCGACCAGCACGACGGCGACATCGAACACGCCAACGAACTGCTCACCCGCCACAATGCGCTGGCCGACACCGTGGCGCGCGCCCGCCATTACGGCGCCATCGCCCGCGATGCGCTGGGCGTTTTCCCAGATTCCGCCATCAAGACCGCCTTGGTCGACACCATCGACTTTTGCATCCAACGCGCCTACTGAGCCCCCCAACGGCTTCCCAACGGCCCCCTTGCGTTGCCAGGGCCGGGGCGTTATATAGGCGCCTCCAATGAGCCGCTAAATTATCGGAGTGTAGCTCAGCCTGGTAGAGCACTGTCTTCGGGAGGCAGGGGCCGGAGGTTCGAATCCTCTCACTCCGACCATAAAATCAACGGGTTAGCCGGAAACGGCTAGCCCGTTATTTTTTCAAGTGATCACCAAGTTAAACAAGCGGAGCAATTTCACGGCCTCGCCTTAACAGGCCATACAAGCCGCCATGCTTATTGCATAGTGTAATATTACTCATTACAATACGCCATGATCCAAAGTTTCAGGAACCGGACGCTTAAGCGATTTTTCGAGCGGGGCGACACAAGCCGCATTCACGCGGATCATCGCGAAATCATCAGAGACATTTTAGCGCGGTTGAATGCATCCTTTGCCCCAGAGGATATGGACCTGCCCGGCTTCCGGCTTCATCGTCTTAAAGGTGAATACACGGGCTTCTGGGCGGTGACGGTGCGGGCGAATTGGCGGATCATCTTCCGCTTTGACGGAAGCCATGCCCATGCATAACCCCCCGCACCCCGGCGAAGTTATCAAGCGCCAGTGCCTTGAGCCTTTGGGATTGACGATAACAGAAACCGCCGCCGGGCTCGGCGTATCGCGCAACACCCTTTCCATGCTGATCAATGGCCGCTTAGGCATCTCGCCTGAAATGGCCATCCGACTGTCAAAGGGCTTTGGCGGCAGCCCCGAAAGCTGGCTACAGCAGCAAATGCATTACGATCTTTGGGCGGCTCAACAACATGCTGGCGCAATAGACGTGCATAAGTTCAAAGCGGCATAAGCCTGGGGTGCGATCGGATCAGGTGTACTAATTCAGACCCGATCTGACAGCTATCTATTTTGACATTGCCGAGTAGGTTGCGCGTTCACAGTATTCCAGAGCCAATTCCTCCTGGCTGAGGTGCTTTAATTCTTCCCAATCCGGAGCACCTTTCATCCACTCGATAAACTTGTCTTTCGGAGTGTCTTTATAGGCTCCTAACATCCACTCAAAAAATTCATACGGTGTTTTACTATCTTTGGATACGGGTTGCACAACGCCAAAGTATGTATCTTGGTAAGCGCGGTAGACTTCCAATTCTTGATCAGAAATATCCTCTGTTAAAATACAAGACTTGCCATCTTGACCATGCACGGCGATGTATATTTTCTTTTCACTTTCAACCACGGTCGCCGAGGTCACTACCCCCACAACGCCAGTACCCTCAAAATCGTAAGCCTGACCGATTTTAACACGATCACGATCCCCTGGGGCGACTGGCGGCAGGTCGCCATCAAAACTGTTGGGGATTTGCGGATATGAATGCAACGAGTCTTTGAGATCAAACATATCGATATGTTTTTGTTTAACTCGCCACGCATCCTTCAATGTGTAATGTATCGGCTTAAAATAATCATCAATACCAAGCCCATATGTCAGCGCGGCATGGCCAGCAAAGGTCTCTTGAAGGGCATTATGAAAGCAAAAATTGGTCACAAACACATAGGCTGACTCCCCGTCTTTTAATTCTCGCTCCCTTGCTTCGAGCTGCTTTTCCGCCGCGTCCATCCATTTCGGCACCAATGGCTCACCAGATTTAAAATCCTCTGGCCTCATTGGCGTCGTGTTTAAATCGATAAATACAATTCGATCATCGCTAGCTGGCTTTTTCAGAGCTTCTCTCAAGTGCGTTGACAACCTGCCAGTTGGTTTAGATGTGGCAGGCTGCCCGTCAGCGTCCGTTTTTCCAAGCACACCTGAAACGCTCCGCATTTTTGCTTCAACCCAATATTTTTTTCCTGTGCGTTTTGATATAGCGGAAAATTCACAGTGCTTCTGTGTCAAGTCTGCTTCATTCTCGAGCTCTAGCTCGAACCCAGAACGTATCAAGCAGCTTGCAACGAGGAGCTCATAGTAGGCACCTTGGAATTGCTTCGCATCCTTTATTCGAGCAATGTACCGTTCTTGCAGTTCTACATTATGATCGAGCAGATAAAGGTTATAAGCGGTGCCTAGATAACAATTAGAAAGTCCGTTTGCCTTCGCAACAAAATGCCCATTCGCATCTTTTTTTTGTTGAGCTTGAAAGTGACAAAGCAGGTGATACCACTGCATCAGTGGATGGCGATCCTCAAATGCTTTTTTAAGCTCAACATTCCCCCATTCTGGATCAAGCTTCTTCTTGATGTAATCCATTAGGAAATCAGGGAAATATTTCCATTTTTTTGAGAAATGCACCACGCTCCCTACAGCAACCATTTTGTGGTCGGCATGATCAATTGAAATGATAGGACGCCCACGCCCTTGCTGCTGAATACGAGTTTGTTCTTTGGCCTCTATTTCTCTGAACATTGCCTGTACACGTTGCGGTGTAGGCATAGTTTTGGTCGCCTGCTGCATCTTCAGGGGATTGCCGCAGCAGTGCTTGTATTTTTTGCCACTGCCACAAGGGCAAAGTTGATTTCGACCAATTTTCGACATGGCCGATATGGTATCACGATTCGCAGACGGGCTTTTCCCACAGTTATTCAATTCTCTCCACAATTGGCTAAAAAACCCGCCCGCTCACGCGCCAGAATGTTGCGCCGCAACGAGCGGGCGAACATCCCTGTCCGTGCGTGAGAAAACCGATAGAGGCTTTTCGCAACCTGTCGTCTTCGGATCATTTTCGCGGATTTGCTGTCTTGTTCACGACAGCGCCTTGAATTCGCGAGCGCGGTGCATTGCCAACCCCTTGAAATTACAAATAATGCCCATATGGCATGGGCTTTGCTGGTATCGGATGT
>JANLGW010000140.1 GCA_024653965.1 Rhodospirillales bacterium | reverse complement strand
CGCTGGACTCGCTGTCTCGGCTTGATCGCTATCGGCGCATCATTGTGGCCAAGGGGGTGGATTTCAGTTCCAACGATTATTTGGGCTTGGCGCACCATGACGGTATCCGCCAAAGCCTGATCGACGCCTTAAACGGTGGAATGGATTTGGGCGCGGGCGGATCGCGCCTGTTGCGCGGTAATCACCCGGCACACGAAAGTCTGGAATCGTTTGCGGTCGATTTTTTTGGCGCCGAAGCGGCGTTGTTTATGGCCACCGGGTACCTTGCCAATTTGAGCCTGTTCGCGACGCTGGCCCAGCGCGGCGATGTGATCGTATGTGATGAACGCATTCACGCCAGCGCCAAGGAAGGCATTCATGCCTCAAACGCCAAACACGCCAAATTCGCCCACAACGACGCGGGCGCGTGTGAAGATGCGGTCAAACACGCGCGCAAACAAGGCGCTAAACAGGTGTGGATCGCGGTGGAAAGCGTTTATTCCATGGATGGCGATATGGCTCCGCTGCATGACATCATGGCCATCGCCGAACGCCACGACGCTTTTGTGATCGTGGATGAAGCCCACGCGACCGGCGTGCATGGACCGGGCGGAAGGGGGCTGAGCACTGCATTTGAAGGTCGCGCCAACCTCATTGCCATGCACACCTGCGGTAAAGCCTTGGGTCAGGCGGGCGCGCTGGTGACGTTGCCGGGTGTATTGAAAGAATATCTGATCAATTGCGCTCGTGCTTTCATTTACACCACCGCGCCGCCACCGCTGACCGCCCTGGCGGTTGAACGGGCATTGCACGTTGTGCAGAACGAACCGGACCGTCGCGAGAAGCTGTTCGGGCAGATCGAGTATGCCCGCGCCAAACTTGCGGCGGTGTTTGGCCCGCTGCCGGGCTCGACACAGATTTTACCGCTGATCGTCGGTGAAGACACCCGCGCGGTGGCGCTGGCGCAGGCGTTGCAAACACAGGGCTTTGACGTGCGCGCCATTCGCGCGCCTACGGTGGCCGAAGGTACGGCGCGGTTGCGCATATCGATTACGCTCAATGCCAGCCGGGAAGATATCGACGCGCTCTCGCGGGCGCTGGCCCATGTATTGGCGGAGGTGCTGTGATGCAAGGGTTTATCGTCACCGGCACCGACACCGACATCGGCAAGACCGTCGTCGCAGCGATGCTGACGGTCGCCTTGCAAGGCGTTTATTTTAAACCCATCCAGTCGGGCACGGTGGCCGAGACCGATGTGCAAGCGGTGCGGCGCATGACCGGTCTGCTTGAGGATCGGGTTTTGCCCAGCGCCGTGATGCTCAGCCAGCCCTTATCACCACACCGGGCCGCCGAGTTGGACGGAATGGAGATTGATCTGCATGGTTTGGTGTTGCCGAGGGTGCCACGCCCCCTGATCGTCGAAGGTGCGGGTGGGCTGTTGGTTCCCGTGACCCGTGACGTCTTGCAGGCCGAGTTGTTCAAAAGCTGGGATTTGCCGCTCATCTTGTGCGCGCGCACGGGGCTGGGCACGATCAATCATACCTTGCTGAGCATCGAAGCCATACGGGCGCGCAAGATGGCTGTGTGGGGCGTGATCTTCGTCGGTGACGATAATGCCGATAATATTCGCACCATCGCCGAGATGGGCGCGGTCAAGGTGCTGGGGCGGTTGCCGATGCTTGAAATGATCAATGCCGACACCCTTGCAAACATCTTCGAGCAACACTTTAATCGTGAAGACTTTGGAGCATGAATATGAGTTCTTCGCCCATCTGGCACCCGTTTACCCAGCACGCTGTGGCCGGAGAGATGATCCCCATCGCGCGCGGCGAGGGCGCTTATTTGTATCGCCAAGACGGCCAGCGTCTGATCGACGCCATTTCGTCGTGGTGGGTGATCACTCATGGTCACGGTCACCCCGCCATTCGCGCCGCCGTGCAGGCGCAGGCGGAAAAGTTGGATCAAGTGATTTTTGCCGGGTTCACCCATGAACCGGCGGAAAATTTGGCCCGCGCCTTGATTGATTTAGCGCCCACCGGACTCACCCGCGTATTTTTTTCCGACAGCGGCTCTACCTCCGTCGAGGTCGCGCTGAAAATGGCGCTGGGTTATTGGCATCATCAGGGTGCGACTAAGCGCAAGCGCATCGTGATGATGGAGTACGGTTATCACGGCGATACCGTCGGCACCATGTCGGTCGGCGCGCGCGGCGTTTTCAACCGTCCCTATGAGCCATTGTTGTTTCAGGTCGACATCATTCCTTTTCCCGCTGCGGGAAAGGAACAACATACCTTGGATGCTTTGGCGAAGTTGTGCGAGGACGCACCCGATGAAATCGCCGCGCTGATCGTCGAGCCGTTGGTGCTGGGCGCGGGGGGCATGCTCATGTATGGGGCTGAGGTGTTGCGCGAAATGAAGCGCATCTGCGAAGCCCATGAGGTGGTGTTCATCGCCGATGAAGTCATGACTGGTTGGGGGCGCACGGGATCGTTATTCGCGTGT
>JANLGW010000139.1 GCA_024653965.1 Rhodospirillales bacterium | reverse complement strand
AAACGTCTCGCCATAACGGGCGCGGATTTGCTCGATCACGGCGCGGTACACGTGGCCCTTAGGCGGAATGCCCAGTTCCCAGCGGCTCAAAATGCCGAGCGCCGCTTCGCCGGTTTTTAAGGCCTCCGGCGCGCTCAAATCATATAACCCGCGCCCGGCGTGGGTTTCCATATAGGTGATGGGGCGTGGCTTTTCGCGCATACGGCTGAGCAGCACGCACAGTGTGCCGTGTTTGTGAATGTCGGCCAGATTCCCGGCGTGATAGGCGTGTTGATACGAAAGCATGGGCCTTCATAAAGCAAACGCGGGGTAAAGCCAATCGTGGGCGTGACCGCGTCAACATACGGGCCTGAAGCTCGAAACAAGGCCCGCCCGAACCGATGCCCAGGCGGGCCTTATCATTTTCCCACTGTCCGGCCCCATGTCCGGCCCAACGGTGTCAGAGCCTACTATTGCTCCGGGTACGCCGTGTTGAGAACCCAGTTGCTGCCCTGAAGCTTGGGTGAGGTATTTTTGTACTGAAACTGGAAGTAATAATTGGCAGGAGTGAATTGCCCGGTGACTGCGGTGCATTTGGAGACTTCGGCTCCGTCCACCGCCGAACAATTGTAACCCTCCACGGCGCTGGTCCCGGCCTGTAAAGCAGTCATGCGCACGACAACGACATTATTGCTGCCGGGATTGACCGGGCAGTCCGTCGCGTCGATGGAAACCAATTTGGCCCAAATCGAGGCGAAATCCACCGCCGAGTTGTATACCGCTCTGCCAACTGACGAAGCGGTCCGCCCCGCCGTGCCCTCGCCCTTTACATGGGCGCCAACGTGACCTTTGTAGGCGGCATTATCGGCAAGGTTGGCGGATGCCGTTACAGACGCCGTCGAGACGCAAGAAGCGGCGTGGGCCTCGCCGACGACAACCGGCAGCAACACGAAAATGCCGGACAACATCCAAAATAACTTTGCAAAGTTCGGTTTCATACATTTTTCCTTTTCCGTTGCCTCTCCTTATCCAAGACATTCATGGAAAAGTTTTGTGATAAAATACCGACCTTTCCCTACCCCATTCCCCGCTTGCCCTGGCCCCAGCCCCCTTTTATGATGCGCCGGGCCTTTAAGGCCCCCAAGATTCCAGGGCGTTAGCCCGTTTTTTTTAGGATACTGTTTTCCCATGCTCGACTTTCTGCGCCGTTCCTCCAGTTCCATCGTTGTGAAGCTCCTGTTCGGCCTGTTAATCGCGAGTTTCGCGGTTTGGGGCATCGGTGACGTTTTCCGCGCCGGTTCGGGCAGTGCCGCCTTAGTCACGGTGGGCAATGCCGACATTACCGTGCCGCAGTTTCGCGCCGAGATGGCGCGCGAACTTGATCGTGTCAGCCAAGCCTTGGGCCAGCAGGTCAGCCGCGAGCAAGCCGTCGCCATGGGCGTCGATCAAATGCTGCTGCAACGCATGATCAATAGCCAAGTGCTGCTCGAAGGGGCGAAGGATTTAGGCCTGATGGCATCAGACGCCGTGGTGCTGAGCGAGATCAAGAAAAACGAAGAATTCTTCAACGAAGCGGGCCAGTTCGACCGGCGCGTTTATACCGAGGTGTTGTCGCGGGCGGGCATGAACGAAGACATGTACGTGGCCCGCGTGCGCGATAGCATCGTGCGCATGCAGTATTTAAGCCCCATTTCCACCGGCGTGGCCGCGCCCAAGGTGTTGGTCAACACGCTCTATAAACGCTTCGCCGAAAAGCGCGTGCTGGACGTGGTGCGCATCACCCACGCCAAGATCAACGGCGTGCCCGCCCCCACCACCGAACAGTTGACCCAGTATCATACCGATAACGCCGAGCGTTTTATGGCGCCCCAATACCGCGCCTTGACCGCGCTGGTATTAAGCGCCGATGCCTTGGGCAAAGGCGTCGAAATCACGGATGCAGAGTTGGCCACCGCCTACGACGAACGCGCCGCCGAGTTCACCACGCCGGAAGTCCGTTCGTTAAGCCAGGTCTTGGTCAAAGACGAAGCCGCCGCCGCACGCGCCGCCGAGCTGTTGGCTGCAGGCAAAACCATCACCGAAACCGCGAACGAAGTCGGCGCTAATGCCTCCATGATCAAACTGGGCGACTTTACCCGCGATGAAGCCGCCGCCCTATCGGTGGAAATCGCCGACGCCGCATTCAACACGCCCCAGGGTGGCCATTCCGCTCCGATCAAAAGCCCGCTGGGCTGGCATGTGTTGGTGGTCGACGCCATCACGCCGGGCGCTGTTCGCACCTTAGACGAAGTGAAAGACGAATTGACCCAATTGATCCGCAACGAACGCACGCTCAACGTCTTGTTTGAAACCTCGAACCAGTTGGAAGACCAGCTGGGCGGGGGGCAGACGTTGGAAGAAGCCGCCACCGGATTGGGCCTCAACCTCGTCAAGATCGCCGCCGTGGATGCCAACGGCTTTACGCCAGACGGCGCACCCGTCGACACCCCTTATGTCGGCGCTATCTTGCCCGCGGCATTTGATCTCAGCGAAGGCGCCGACAGCGCCATGATCGAAACCGAAGACAACAAGGCGTTCTTCGTGGTGCGTGCGGATGCCATCACGCCGTCCGCCCTGCGTCCGCTCGATACCGTCAGGCAACAAGTCACCGCCGCGTGGATGCAAGAACAACGCGCCGCCCAGGCCGAAACCGTCGCCGCAAGCGTCAAGGCGCGGTTGCAGGCGGGCGAAGACGCCGGGATCGTGGCGCGCGCGCTGGGCTTCGATGCCTTCACCACTGAACCGTTCAACCGCACCGGCCAGGGGCTGGAAAATGGCGCGCTGCCCGCAACGCTGATGAACGATGCTTTCACATTAAATGTCGGCGACGTGATTTCGGCGCTCGGCACCGACGCGCACACCGTGGCGCGGGTGAAAAGCGTCACCCAGGTGGAAGTCGACGCGGCCAACTCGATCTACAGCGCCATTCAAGGTCGTGCGCTTCAAGACATGCAAACCGATTTGGCGTCGCAACTTGCAACCGCGCTACAGGAAACCTATCCGGTGCGCGTCAATAACGCCGCCCTGCAAGATCTGGCGAACTGAACAGGCACACGATGGACCTGCACCCCACCGCATCCGCGTTCGCAAAAGTCTACGCCGCCGGGCGCGCCCAGGTGGTGTGGACGACGCTGGTCGGCGATCTCGACACGCCGGTATCGGCTTACTTAAAACTGGTGGGCCAAGACAGTCACGCGTTCTTGATGGAATCGGTCGAAGGCGGCGCGCAGCGCGGACGCTATTCGTTCGTCGGCTGCCGCCCCGATTTGGTGTGGCGCTGCGTGGGCAATGCCGCCGAAATCAACCGCACCGCCTTGCATGATCGCGATGCCTTCGTGCCCTGCCCGGTATCGCTGCGCGACGGCGCATTGAAATCGCTGCGCGCGCTGATGGCGGAAAGCCGCATCGACATGCCAGAAGACCTGCCACCCATGGCGGCGGGACTGATCGGCTATATGGGTTACGACACGGTGCGCCTGTCGGAAAATATCCCCGACGCCAACCCCGATATATTGAACGTGCCGGACGGCATCTTCCTGCGCCCCACCGTGATTGCGATTTTCGACAACGCCAAGGACCAAGTGTTCGTCGTCACGCCGGTCTATCCGCAAAACGGCGTTAGCGCCGACAAGGCCTATGACGACGCGCAAGATCGCCTCGCCCGCGTGGTCACCGATTTCAACCGCGCGCTGGAACCTCAAGCAGGGC
This sequence comes from Rhodospirillales bacterium, assembly GCA_024653965.1. GTDB lineage: Bacteria > Pseudomonadota > Alphaproteobacteria > Rhodospirillales > Magnetovibrionaceae > JANLGW01. The sequence goes on along the minus strand of JANLGW010000139.1, from coordinate 21,271 downwards.
TGGACGATGTGCTCGACCTGCCCGAACCTCAAAGCAACATGAGCAAAGATGCGTTCTTCAACATGGTCGAACGCGCCAAGGAATACATCTTGGCGGGCGACATTTTCCAGGTGGTGTTGAGCCAGCGTTTCAAGCTGCCGTTCACCCTGCCCGCGTTTTCGTTTTATCGCTCGCTGCGGCGCGTCAACCCGTCGCCGTTTTTATTCTATTTGGATTTCGGCGGTTTTCAGGTGGCGGGTTCCAGCCCGGAAATTTTGGTGCGCCTGCGCGACGGCACCGTCACCATCCGCCCCATCGCCGGCACACGCAAACGCGGCGACAGCGAAGCCGAAGATTTGGCCCTGGAACAAGAACTGCTGGCCGACCCCAAAGAACGCGCCGAACACCTGATGCTGCTCGACTTGGGCCGCAACGACGTCGGGCGCGTGGCGGAAGTCGGCTCGGTAAAGGTCACCGCCAGCTACACCATCGAACGCTACAGCCACGTCATGCACATCGTATCAAACGTCGAAGGCAAGATCGCCCCGGGCAAAGACGCCATCGACGCGCTCTATGCGGGCTTTCCGGCAGGTACCGTGTCGGGCGCGCCCAAGGTACGGGCGATGGAAATCATCGACGAGTTAGAACCCGAACGGCGCGGCATCTATGCGGGCTGCATCGGTTATTTCGGCGCGGACGGCGAGATGGATACCTGCATCGCGCTGCGCACCGCGATCATCAAAGACGGCTGGCTGTATGCCCAAGCGGGTGGCGGCGTGGTGGCGGATTCAACACCCGAAGGTGAGTTTGAAGAAAGCCGCAACAAAGCACGTGCGCTGGTGCGCGCCGCCGAAGAAGCGGTGCGCTTCGCCCGCAAGAGCAACTGAACCGGACGGACGCCCATCACGGCACCCGTCCGGAATAGTTCACGTCGATCACTTACCGATTAAAATTTCGACACGACGATTTTCTGCTTGTTTGACACCATCGGCGGTCTTCACGCTGGGCAAATTCTCACCGTGACCAACGGCAGATGCGACCGTGTCCACACCCGCCTTCTTCAACGCGGCACGCACAGCCTCTACCCGCTTGGCGGCCAACTGATCATTATAGGCATTGTCGCCGGCGCGATCGGTATGCCCCGTCAGACTTGCCGACATCATGCCCGAATGCATAGACAAGAATCTGGCAGCACGGGCGACTGTGGCAGCGCCATCGGCATTCAACGCGGCGCTGTTAAAGTCGAAATAAACGATAAAGCCATGCGGCATCATCCCCATGCGCGGACCGCCGATACAATCGGGAACAGCCTTTTCGTAACCGCTACGGGCTTCCATAATGTCGTCGGGCTGATGACCTTCTTCGGCCTGTTCCATCCAATGCTCAAGCCACGTTTGCGACAAGGCGCACGCATCGGGGGAAACGTGGGGCGCGCTGGTCGCAAACGCCGCGCTCAAGTGTTTATGCGCCGCCATGATCGCATCGGCATCCTTCTTTAAGGACCGCTCGTTCAGCGGCTGCAACGCCGGAGCCATGCCGCCGGCGGCGTTCATCGCCCGGGTGTTGAAGAATGAAACCGAGCGCCAATCGCCCTCACCAGCTTCGAACATCGCGCGTGCGCCGTAGTGTTTATGCAAAGCCTGACTAAAACCATCGCCCGAAGTCTTCATGGTCGAAACTTTTTCAACATCATAATTGGCCGCGCATGCGGACATCAGCAAGCCGACGCCAACAATGCCAGCAACCTTCAACAGTTGATTATTTTTCATGGCCGAGCTCCTTTCGAAGAAAAATTGAAACACCCAAAAAGTGTCGATTATCATTCTACTCATCAGGAAACGACGACTGGCCCCCGCAGTTAGTCTGCGCAGTTATTCTAGCGCTTCTTTCAAGGGCTTGCCAACGACGACGGCGATCCGCGCCTCAATCAGGCGATAATCACAGGCGGCGCGCGCCATGGCGACTTCGGCGTCGGTCATGAGCCGCATGGCCTGCCCGATCTTTACCTTGTGGTCTTTGTCGTAGGCTTCTTGATCCTGGAGCAATTGCATCCGTGTTTCGCGCAACTGTTTGCGCGCGATTTCAACATTAGCCCATGCCGCATCGCGGGCGGCAAGCAGATCAGCCGGGGCGCCATCGGGTGCTGGCGACAAGGCATCGGGCGCATCGGGGGCCATCGCCAGATCATCGCCGAAATCGATACCCGTCATCTCGGCCAGATCCCGGCGCAGGTCTTGATTGCTCTGCCGCGCATTGGCCAGCGCCTCACTTGTGCCTTCAAAGACCGTCGCCTGACGGGTGGCCTCCGCCGTATCGCCCTCTTTCTCGGCGCGCTGTCGGGCCAAGAATGCGCCGGTATTGAGTTCACGCACCGACTGCGTTTGGATCTCCGACACATGCAATTCGTAATACAGCGCCAACGCCTTCAATACATCGTCGGCAGGTTTGGCGGAAAGCTGCTCGACAAACGCAACGTCGGTCTGCGGCGTTTCAGCCCAGGCCGGGGATGCCGCCGCCAACGCAACGCCGCACGCAACAAAAGCCCTCTTAAACATCCGGTTCATCATCGTTACTCCCTAGCGACCCGCGCGCGCGAAATCTAAAAACGACGTGCCATCCTTAAACGCGTCCGAAGACACATAACGCCCTGCGGTATTGAACATCTCAGGGTCTTGATAACCGGTAAGCTTCAAGGCTTCGGCTCCATCCTTGGAGAAGAACAAAAACACCGGCGTCGCCCGCACGCGCATTTTTTCGGCATAATCTTTTTCCGCCATGGCCTCACCTTCGTGGGTCGTGACGTTTAAGTCGCCCTTGATGTTCACTTCGATCATGTGGAACTTTTCGCCGTAAAAGGCGTTGACCTCCGGATGCGGGAACACCCGTTTGTGCATCTTGTCGCAATACGGACAGCCGTTCAGATAAAACATGACCACGACGTTTTTACCTTCATCGGCGGCAGCCTTAATTTCACCGGGAAAATCATAATCCAGTGACTCGACGATAAAATCCGCCGCAGCGGCAGGCGTGACGAACAGCACCAGCGCAGCAAAAAGCGCCGCAACTGCAGACGTTAACGCATTCATTCGCATCTTCGATAATTCCCCTCTTGTGAAATGCCCTCAGTGTAGTTTTCCGGCATACTCAAACCCGGCGTTTTCCACCGCCTGCTTGACCATGCCTTCATCCGCCCCTTCGACAGTGACAGCCTTGGCGGCCAGATCGACCTGAACCTGGGCGCCGGGAGCCTTATCCTTGATGGCATTGGTAACGGACCGGGCACATCCGCCGCAGGTCATTCCCAAAACGCTGTAAGTCTCGCTCATAACTTAAATCTCCCAATGCTATATTAGGCTTTCAACATAATCCTTCCCGCGACGGGAAAGTCAATGGGATGTACCGAAAACCGATAATGCGTTAAAATAGACGATCCAGCCAAATGGCTGGCATGAGGCGTTGGATTTGTATGATGACAACGGTTAGCGGAACATCGCTGGGATATATGTCGGCGAGCCAGGCCACTTTGGCGAATGCGCGTTATTTGCCTTCGTCTACGTCCAGCACGTACCAAAGCAGCAAGATCGCCTCTCAACGACCAATCGTTACGACAGGCGAAGCGTCGAGCATGCTCTCGGTGGCCGTTTATTCCGCCCAACAGATCGTTGATACCGTCAAGTATCTTGCTTCCAATGCCCGTTATTTCAACCAAGATATCGACAGCCAGACCAGCGCCATTTTGCAGGAAAACCTAAACAACTCTCTGCAAACCATCGATCAACTGGCCGAACGGGGTTCGATGGGATCGGCCAATATCTTGTCGTCATCGTCGATCGGCATCACCATCCAATCCACCGCTTACGGCGGTAAGTTTTACGTTCAGCCTCAGGGCATGGACGTGGCGGGCCTGAATTTGGACAACCTCGTTTTGTATACTCAAGAAGGGCGCACAAATGCATCCTCCCGCCTGATCTCGGCCCAAGCAGTTGCTGAAAAACGCTTGAGCAGTCTGGTGGCGTTGCAAAATGCCTTGGGAAGCGCGGACGGGCTGTCTGGATTTTTGCGCAATCGCGGGGCCGAATTGAGCATCGGAACCGGCTCGTTGGTAAATTTAACGGCCTAGCCTTTGCCCTTCAACAGCATCGACACCGGCACGATATTGATGCCGCGTTCCTTGGCTTGGGGAATCCAGGTCTTGAGCGCCTCGATGGTTGCGTCGCGCGGGTGGCCGATGGCGATGGCGAAGCCTTGTTTACGCGCCAGGCGTTCCACCTGTTCCAACTGATGGCGAACTTTTTCCACGTCGTTGTCGTTGTCCAAGAACACATTGCGTTCCAAAAACGTCAGCCCCAGATCGCGCGCGACGCTCCGCCCGACGCTTTTGGGCGACGTGCGGCTGTCTAAAAACAAAAGCCCGCGTTTTTGCACTTCAGCCAGCACCACCCGCATGGCGCGGGGGTCTTCGGTAAAACGACTGCCCATGTGATTGTTGACGCCGACAAAACCCTCGAAGCGATCCATGCCCCAGTTTGCCAGACTGGTGAGTTCACCGTCGGCCATACTGCTCATCAAGACGTTGGGGCCGGGATCAATGCTGGCGTCGGAAGGCTCCATCGACATATGCAGCATCAATTCATGACCGCGGTCGTGGGCCTCTTGGGTCTGGCTGGGCAGGTCGTCGGCATAGCCCATAAACGAAAGCGTCAACGGCCCCGGCACGTCTTGCCACATGTGGCGCGAGCGCTTGCGGTCCACGCCCATATCGTCGATGACGATCGCGAGCATCGGCCCTTCGTGAGGCATGGGAACATTGAGCGCATTTTTCAGCCACAGCGCTTGCGCCCCCGAAGGTTCGACACGTGGTTGCCCAGGCTGCGAAGGGGGCTGCTGGCTGGGCTGTTGGCCAAGCTCTTGAGTGGGCTCTTGAGTAGGCGGCTCAATCGCTGGCGGTAGGCTAGCGACTTCTGTATCCGTCGCATCTTCGTGCGGTTCCGGCGCAAGATATATTTCCTCGGCCACCTTTTCTTCATAGGCCCGCGCATCGTGAGGAGCATCGCCGTTCGGTTCGGAAAAGATGACCCGCGGGGATTGTTGGGCAACCACACTCGGCACCTTCGCTTTGTCGCTGCCGAACAATACCTGCGCGCCGCCGTAGCCCGCCCCGATGGCCACACCCAACAGCACGACGAACGCCACCACATGAAGGGTTTCCACCTCATGATCCATGGCGGGCACCCGCACGGTTTTAGGCACACGCGCCCACAGGCGTATGAGCGGCGCAAGCCAAACCCTATGGCGCAACGCCTCATGGCTGGCCTGGTGCTTTTTCGTCTGGCGTTTGGCTTTCGCCTTCGCCTTGGACTTTGCCGGTGTCGGTTTCTGGGTGGGTTTTTGGACCACGGGGGCTTTCACCAATTTTTGAGAATCGAAACGTTAACGTCCTACGCCTGCGTTTGCGCGTCAACGCCTGCCGTCACATCATCCGCAACAGCTTTTTTTCTGCGTTTTGCTGGTTTCCACTGTCCCGCCCAACCCGGCTAGCCCTTCGAGAATAGGGCAATCGGGGCGCTCGTCGCCTTGGCAGCACTGCGTCAAATGCTTCAAGGTGTCGCGGATGCTTTCAAGTTCGTGAATGCGTTCTTCCACCGCTTCGATGTGTTTCAGCGCCACCGCCTTCACGTCGCCGCTGGCGCGGGTTTTATCGTGCCACAGGCTCAGCAGGCTGCCCACGTCTTCAACGGAAAAGCCCAGCGCCCGCGCGCGCTTGATAAAGCGCAGCGTCTCGACATCGTTGCCGCCGTAATCGCGATAGCCGTTTCCGGCACGCGCCGCGTTGGGGATCAGACCGATGGATTCATAATAGCGAATGGTCTTGGCGCTCACGCCAGTAGATTTGGCGACGGTTCCGATATTCATTTCAAGGCTCCCGATTTCCAACGTTTCAACAGCAAGGAATTGCTGACCACAGACACAGAACTAAACGCCATGGCCGCGCCCGCGATGGCGGGCGTCAACATCCCCGCAGCCGCCAGAGGCAGCGCAACGACGTTATAAAAAAACGCCCAAAACAAATTTTGACGGATTTTGCGCAAACTCGCCGACGACACCGAAATCGCATCCGCCACCAACGCCGGTTCGGAACGCATCAAGGTGATAGACGCGGTATGCATGGCGACGTCCGCGCCGCTGCCCATGGCGATGCCGACGTTGGCCTGGGCCAGCGCGGGCGCATCGTTCACGCCGTCGCCGACCATCGCCACCACACGCCCCGCCGATTGCAAACTGCGCACTTTATCCGCCTTATCGCCGGGCAACACTTCGGCGATCACTTCATCAATGCCCAAACCGGACGCCACCACCCGCGCCGCCGAAGCATTGTCGCCGGTGAGCATGACGGTGCGAATGCCTAAACGCTTGAGCGCGCTGACCGCGTTTGCGCTGCCCGTGCGCGGCGCATCACCCGCCGCGATAAAACCGAGCACCCGCGCATCGACGGCGACCCACATGACGGTCAACCCCTGGGCCTCGAAGCCATCCGCTTTGCCTTGCAATTCGGCGTCGGTGCAGGGGCCCGTTAAAACCGGACGACCAACGACGATGCGCTTGCCGCCCGCTTGGGCCTCGATACCGCGCCCCGCGTGAGCGGTAAAACTTTCCAGCGGCGTCAGCGCCAAGGTGCGCTCTTGCGCCGCATTCAGCATGGCGCGCGCCAACGGATGCTCGCTGCCCTGCTGGGCGCTGGCGGCAAAGCTCAGCATGGCGTCGACGTCGAAATCTTTGGCAACCACGGCCTGCACCTGCGGTTTGCCCTGGGTCAGCGTGCCGGTTTTATCAAACACCACGGTATCGATCGCGTGCGCGTTTTCCAAAGCCTCGGCGTCCTTAATCAAGATGCCGTGTTTGGCCGCCACGCCGGTGCCGACCATAATCGCGGTCGGCGTCGCTAGGCCCAACGCGCACGGACAGGCGATGACCAACACCGTCACCGCATTGATCAATCCCACTTCCCAGCCCGCGCCCGCCAGCCACCAGCCCCCCCACGTCGCCAACGCGATGACCACCACCACCGGCACGAAAATGGCGGATATTTTGTCCACCAATTTCTGTACCGGGGCTTTGGAGGCTTGGGCGTTCTGAATAAGTTTGATGATGCCCGCCAGCGTGCTTTGTGCGCCGACGCGCGTGGCGCGCACGCGGATCAGCCCGTCGGCGTTGATCGCGCCGCCGGTAACGTTATCGCCCATACGTTTCAACACCGGCAGGCTTTCCCCGGTGAGCAGGCTTTCATCCATCGTCGTTTCGCCGAAGATGACCTCGCCATCCACCGCCACCCGTTCGCCGGGGCGGATCACGACCACGTCGCCGACCTTGACCTGGGCCGCGGGGATTTCAACCTCGGTCCCGTCAATGCTCAACACCTGCGCGGTTTCGGGGCGCAGCTTCATCAATGCGCGAATGGCGCCGGTGGTGCCGCGTTTGGCGCGGCTTTCCAAAAAGCGCCCCAGCAAGATGAGCGTGATGACGGTGGCCGAGGCTTCAAAATACAAGTACCCTTCAAGGCCCGCCGCCACGCGCCATGCGCTTAAAGACCACGCCGAGACGGTGCCCAGCACCACCAGCAAATCCATGTTGCCGCTGCCCGCGCGCACGGCTCTATAGGCCGGACCGTAAAAACGCGCGCCCGCGCCGAACTGCACCAAGGTCGCCAGCAGCAGTTGCACCCAAGCCGGGATCATCCACATGAAACCCGCCAGGTGCCCCACCATTTCCACCCACAAGGGCAGCGTCAACACCGTTGCAGCGGAAAAATTCAACAGATCGCGATGCAGGCGCCGGGCGACTTTTTCATCGTCGGCCTGACCCAAACTTTGCGCGTCTTCAATCACGCTCGCGCCATACCCCGCCCTTTCCACCGCGCGGACCAAATCGGCCAGGGGGGCTGCGTCATAGGTAACGTGGGCGCGCTCAGAACCTAAGTTCACGGTGACGGCGGACACGCCCGCAACCTGGCCAATGGCCTTTTCCACCCGCGCCACGCACGACGCACAGGTCATGCCCTCGATGGCCAACTCGATGGTGCGCTCGGGCACCGAATAGCCGGCAGCCACGATAGCGCTTTTAATTGCGGCGGGGTCCAGCTTGGCCGGGTCGAAAGAAACGTCGGCGGTTTCCCCCGCCAGATTGACCGAGGCGCTTGCCACCCCGTCCAGCTTGACCAACTGGCGCTCGATGCGGGCCGAGCACGACGCGCACGTCATGCCCTCGACTGGCAGTGTGATGCGTACCGATTGCGGGGCTGCATTTTTTTCAAAATCAAACGTCATGGCGTTAACCTTCCACTAAAGTAGAATGTTAACATAAACCTTCCCATGAAGGGAAGGTCAAGGCGTCACGTTTACGTAAAGCGCCCCCCCCCAAAGACCTAAGCACTTAAGCGCTTAAGCAGCCGCTTGATAAGCGCAGATGCGGTTGCGGCCACTGTCCTTGGCGGTGTTGAGCGCTGTATTGGCGGCCATAAGCAGCTTGGTATCCGATTGGATTTTTTCACACACGGCGGCGACGCCGAAACTGGCCGAAATTTCCACCGAACCGCTGCCGATGTCGAACGGGGGCTTGAGCACTTCGCGATAGATCCGTTCGGCAAATTGTTCGGCCGAAACAAGATTGGTCGCCGGCAGAATTAACGCGACTTCTTCACCGCCATAACGCGCCACGCAATCGATCGTGCGGGCGGTCACCAACAAACGCCGGCCCAATTCCCGCAAAATCATATCGCCCGCCATATGGCCGTGCGTCTCGTTGACCTGTTTGAAGTTATCGATGTCCAGCATCATCAGCGACAAAGGATGGCCGAAACGAATGGCGCGGGCGAGTTCCAGTTTCAGCGTTTCATGGAAAACCCGCAGGTTCCACAAATCGGTCAGGGCGTCGCGGGTCGCCAGCTCCCTCAGGGCAATCGCATCGGCATCCAATTTGCGCACGACCGCCTTAAGCTGCCAGGCAAAAAAGATGCTCAAGATGACACCGACGGAAAAACCCGCCGCAGCCGTCGCCGTGGTGGTCTGGGTATAGGCGAAATTCGCCATCGCCGCGCCCACCCACATGGCCAAGGCGACGCCAAAAATTACCTTCAACACCGTATAGTTGACCGGAATGCCTTCGCTTTTTTTACGGCTGTACTGCGCCCAAGCGACAATAGCGCCAGATATTGTGGCCATCGCCGCATAACCGACAAAATAGAGTCCATGCCCATCCATATTCGGTTCCCCCACCGGAGCCAATACGTTGCGATAACAATGTTTTCCAGCTCGCGAAAGATGACGTATCGCCTGCCCGTTTGTCAATGCCCGAGACCTAGTGTCCTGCCCCAGAAATGCATGTTTTGTATTTCTGGGATAAGCAGGCCACTAACCTATTGAATCTAGGGTGATTCAGCTTTCAAAATACGCTGCGCATAATGGCGCGTATTTTGAGACCATCACACTCGTGCATATGGGCTAACTCAGGTGCTGCAATCCCCAGCCAAAAACCCGGGACATTCACACGTATTTGGAGTATGACTTTGATAAGTTGCGCTCCAAACGAACGCGCACGTTATGAGATGCGATTTGTTAGCGTCCTCAAAGGACCAAAAGACATGACCAGCGACTGCCTCACCCCCCCCCGATCCCTCAAAGAACTGGACGCGCTCTTTGAGCGTGATCGTTTGTCTGCGGCAAAAGTCGCCAAAACCGTGTTCGCCCACGAAGTCGCCATCGCCATCGCCAATATCAGTGAAATCAACCAAATCGCCAACGCCCGCATTGTGGCGGACAGTCAAATCGCATCGGCAAAAATGCTGACCGACGCCGAAGTTACGGCGACGATGTTGTTGAGCAAGGCCGAAATTGCCGTGCTGCAACTGGAGCAATACGCCGTCGGCGATTCCGAAAACATCAGCAAACACCAAACCATGATCCTGGAAATCAGCCGTACCACCACCCGTAAAATTTCCACCGCCGCCGATGAGGCGATAAAAACCATTCAGCGTGACGCCATAGAAGCCATCGAGCGGATGCAAGAAAACGCCGCCGGGGCGATCAAGACCATTCATACGATTGCTGAAACGCTTGCCCACGAGGTCGAGGCGAGAGCCGCAATAGCGCAAGAAGCGCTGGCAACGGAACAATCCCAGGCTCGCACCCCCGAAGAAACGATAGACAACGCCCAAGCCAGTATCGACGAGATACTCGCTCATGCCCACGTATCCAGGGAAAAACTGCACGAGGCAACCACAAAAATCATCGCCGACATGGAGGCTATGTCCACATCCGCCATCCACTCCATCTCACAGGCCATGACGGCTGCGGAACAGCGCATTGCCGAAGCCAAGAATCGGGCCATCGCACAGGTCGAAAGCCTCGTTTTTCAACTCGCGCCGCAAATACTGCCCTCCTACACGCCCAAGCCCTAACACTCCGTCATGTTCACCGCTAGGCCGCCCTGGCTGGTTTCTTTATACTTAGTGAGCATGTCCGCACCGGTGGCCTTCATGGTGGCGATGGCTTTATCCAGCGGCACGAAGTGCGAGCCGTCGCCTTTCAGCGCCAAGGATGCCGCGTTAATGGCCTTAACCGCGCCCATGGCGTTGCGTTCGATACACGGCACCTGCACCAGCCCGCCGATGGGGTCGCAGGTCATGCCTAAGTGATGCTCCAACGCGATTTCGGCGGCGTTTTCCACCTGCGCGTTGGATCCGCCCAGCGCCGCGCACAGCCCCGCCGCCGCCATGGCACTGGCCGAGCCGACTTCACCCTGGCAGCCCACCTCGGCGCCTGAAATCGACGCGTTGTATTTGATCAAACCGCCGATGCTGGCTGCCACCAACAAACAGTCGCGCACGCCCGCTTGATCCGCGCTGGGGCAGAAATCTAGGTAATACTGCACCACGGCGGGAATGATGCCCGCAGCGCCATTGGTCGGCGCGGTGACGATGCGCCCGCCCGAAGCATTTTCTTCGTTCACCGCGATGGCGTAAACGCTGATCCAATCCATCACCGTGTGGGGGAACTTTTCATTGCCCCGGTCTTTTTGCAATTTGTCCATGATGCGCTTGGCGCGGCGTTTGACACCCAAGCCGCCGGGCAACACCCCGTCGACGCTCAAACCCCGCTGAATGGAACGATGCATCGCATCCCATAGAGCGTCCAACCCCTTGTCCAAATCGGCGTTGCTGCGAAATGTCACCTCGTTGGCGCGTTTCATTTCGGCGATGGTGAGGTTTGCGGCGACGCCCATCTCCAACATCTCGGCGGCGGATTTGTACGGATACGGCACTTCATCCGAATGTGAGCCCTTGGGCCGCCCCTGGCCTGCGACCAGCTCCGCGCCATCGACCACAAACCCGCCTCCGATGGAATAATAGGTTTCGGCCAGCAAGGCTGCCCCCGCGCCGTCCAGCGCCGTAAAGCTCAAGGCATTGGCATGGCCGGGCAAAAACGTATCGCCCCTAAATTCAATAGCTTCGGTTGGATCGAACGCCGCCTTGCCGCCACGGGGCAAGGCAATGTTCTTGCGGTCCGCCAACTCCGACAACAAAGCTTCGATCGTATCGGGGTCGAGGGTTTCGGGTTTACACCCCAGCAGCCCCAGCGCCACCGCACGGTCGGTGCCGTGACCGCGCCCAGTCAACGCCAACGCGCCGAACAATTCGACACGAATGCGCTGCGGTTTCAAATCGCCCAAAAGGTCTAAAAACCGCCCCGCCGCGACCATCGGCCCGGTGGTGTGCGAACTCGACGGACCGACGCCGATCTTGAAAATTTCAAAAACGCTGAGAAACACGTTCAGACCCTACCCAAAGTACTGTAGAAGCATTGCGTTAAGCGCACCCCGCGCACTTGACGCAAGCGGGGCGGCGCTGCATTCTGGCCACCCCGAACAGTGGGCCAAAACCGTACGATCTTCCAGCATCATTACGTCAGCGCCCTTATAACGATAAGCCATTATAACGATAAGATAGTGATATGTTCCTGCTCATCGACAATTACGACAGCTTTACCTACAACCTTTTGCACTACCTGGGTGAACTGGGGGCCGAGGTCGAGGTGGTGCGCAACGACGCCATCAGCGCAGAACAGGCCGTAAATGGCGGTTATGAAGGCATCGTCTTGTCGCCCGGCCCGTGCGACCCGGACCAAGCGGGCATCTGTTTGGACGTGGTGGCCAAGGCCCCCGACGATCTGCCCATCTTCGGCGTATGCCTGGGCCATCAGACCATCGGCCAGCATTTCGGCGGGCGCGTGGTGCGCTCCCCCCTGCCCATGCACGGCAAGATTTCCGCCATCAGCCATACTGGCTTGGGCGTGTTCAAGGGCCTGCCCAGCCCACTGACCTGCACGCGGTATCATTCTTTGATGGTAGCGCGCGAAGGTTTTCCCGATTGCCTGGAAATCACCGCCACCAGCGACGACGGCGTCATCCAAGGCCTGCAACACAAGACCCGGCCCATCTTCGGCGTGCAATTTCACCCCGAAAGCATCGCGTCCGAGCACGGCCACGACCTGCTGCTGAACTTCATTACCATTGCCAGAAACAGGAAAATCGCGGCATGAACGATACGCCAACCGCCCTCAAACCCGTGCTCAACATCGTCGCCGACGGCAAATCTTTAAGCGCCGCCGAGGCCGAAGCCGCGTTCAACATCATCATGTCGGGCGAGGCCACCACGGCGCAGATCGCGGGCTTTTTAATGGCGCTTCGGGTGCGCGGCGAAACGGTGGATGAAATCACCGGCGCGGTGAAGATCATGCGCGAAAAGGCGCTCAAAGTCTTAGCCCCCCATGACGCCATCGACATCGTCGGCACCGGCGGCGATGCATCGGGCACCTACAACATCTCCACCGGGGCTTCGTTGGTGACGGCAGCGTGCGGCGTGCCAGTGGCCAAACACGGCAACCGCGCCCTGTCTTCAAAATCCGGCACCGCCGATGTGTTGAGCGCGCTGGGTGTCAAACTCGACTGCGACATGGAACTGGTGAAACGCTCCATCTGGGAAGCCAACATCGGCTTTTTGCTGGCCCCGCGCCACCACGCGGCGATGAAATACGTCATGCCCGCACGCATCGAAATGGGCGTACGCACCATTTTTAATCTACTAGGCCCGCTATCCAACCCGGCCGGGGTCAAGCGCCAGCTGACCGGCGCGTACAGCCGCGCTTGGATCGTGCCGATGGCGCAAACCCTAGGTAATTTGGGCAGCGACATGGCCTGGGTGGTGCACGGATCGGATGGTTTGGATGAAATCACCACCACCGGACCGACCTATGTGGCGCAAACGCAAAACGGCAAATTGAGCGAATTTGAAATCAACCCCGCAGACGCCGGCCTGCCCTTAGCCAAGCCCGCAGACTTAAAAGGCGGCACGCCCGAACACAACGCCGAAAAACTGCGCGCCATGCTGCAGGGCGAACGCAGCGCGTACCGCGATTGCGTGGTGTTCAACGCCGCCGCCGCGTTGCTGATCGCGGGCAAGGCAACCGACCTCAAGGACGGCGCGGCCCAGGCCCAAGCCGCCATCGACAGCGGCAAGGCCATGACCACCTTGGAAAAGCTCATCAACATCACCAACGATCCGGGTCTCACGACAATGACCGACGAAGTCGGCGGCTGAGCGCATGCCAAACGCCTTGCCTGACGTTCTGATTGAGATTTGCGCCTACAAACGCGAACACATTGCGGCATGCAAAACACGCCATGCGTTGAGCGAGCTTGAGGCTGCCGCCAAAACACAAAGCGCGCCGCGCGGTTTCATCAAGGCGCTCAAAACCAAGATCACCGCCGGGCATTACGCCCTGATCGCGGAAATCAAAAAAGCCTCGCCGTCCAAGGGCCTGATCCGCGCCGATTTCGACCCGCCCGCCCTGGCGCGCGCTTACCAAGCCGGGGGGGCGGCATGTCTTTCGGTGCTGACCGACGTCAAATACTTCCAAGGCGCGGATGAGTATTTGGTAGCGGCGCGCGGGGCCGTATCGCTGCCGGTGCTGCGTAAAGACTTCATGCTCGACCCCTATCAGGTGGTCGAGGCGCGCGCCCTGGGTGCCGATTGCATCTTGCTCATCATGGCGGCGCTGGACGACGTGCAAGCCGCCGAACTGGAAGCCGCAGCGCTGAATTTAGGCATGGATGTGCTGGTCGAAGTCCACAACGCGCCCGAAATGGAACGCGCGCTCAAGCTCAAGACCGAACTGATCGGCGTCAACAACCGCAACTTAAAAACGCTCGAAATCGACATCGCCACCACCGAAGATTTGGCGGGCATGGTGCCACCTAACCGTTTGTTGGTGTCGGAAAGCGGGCTGTATACGCCTGAAGACCTGGACCGCATGGCTAAAGTAGGCGCAAAATGCTTTTTGATCGGCGAAAGCCTGATGCGCCAAGACGATGTCGAAGCCGCGACCCGCACCCTGTTGGGCCTAGAAGTCCCGTATTGGGCCTAAGGGAGAACCTGAGACAACCATGAGCGATTTCACCCATATCGACGCCGAAGGCAACGCCCGCATGGTGGATGTCGGGGCCAAAGCCGCCACCCAGCGCACCGCCACCGCACGCGGTACGGTGTTCATGGCCGCAGAAACCCTGCAAAAAATCACCGAACGCGGCTTCAAAAAGGGCGACGTGTTGGCGGTGGCGCAACTGGCGGGAATCATGGGGGCAAAACGCACCCCCGACCTGATTCCGCTCTGTCATCCGCTGGCGCTGACCTCTGTCGATGTGTCCTTGACCCCCGATCCGGCGCGCAACGCGGTGGACATCGAAGCCACCTGCAAACTGACCGGCCAGACCGGGGTCGAGATGGAAGCGCTCACCGCCGTCAGTGTCGCCGCACTCACCGTCTACGACATGTGCAAAGCGGTCGACAAGGCCATGCGCATTACCGACATCCGCTTGGTGCACAAAGCAGGCGGCAAGTCGGGCGAGTTTAAGGCCGAATAAGATGATTTCCGTCGCCGAAGCTTTAGCGCAAGTCCTTAAAAATACGAAAGAAACTTGCACAGAGCAGGTGGCGCTGAACGATGCTTTAGGCCGCGTGCTGGCAACCGACGTCAGTGCGCGCCTGACCCAGCCGTGGGCTGATGTGTCGGCCATGGACGGTTATGCGGTGCGCACCGCCGATGTCGCAAACGTTCCCGTTACCTTAACCGTCGTCGGCGAAAGCCCGGCGGGCGGCTGTTACGCGGGCGAAGTCGGCAAGGGCCAGGCGGTACGCATTTTTACTGGCGCCCCCCTGCCCCAAGGCACCGATACCATCATCATTCAAGAAGACACCGAGCGCGCCCACGATCAGGTCACGGTGCTCGAAGGCGCGCCCAAGGGCAAGTTCGTGCGCTCGGCGGGGCTGGATTTCAAATCCGGCGACGTGCTGCTGCGCGCCGGGCGGGTCTTGAATGCCCGCGATTTGGGGCTGGCTGCGGCGGGCAACGTGCCGTGGCTGCACGTCAAACGCCGCCCGCGCATCGCCATCATCGCCACCGGCGACGAACTGGTGATGCCCGGCGACGCCTTAGGCCCGAACCAGATCATCAGTTCCAATTCGATCATGCTTGCGGCCTACGTCAAAAGCTTAGGCACCGAGGCGCTGAATTTGGGCATCGCACGGGATAATCCGCAATCGCTCACCCGCTTGGTACAGTCGGCGCGCGAAGCCGACCTGCTGGTCACCATCGGCGGCGCTTCCGTGGGTGATCACGATCTGGTCAACCAGGTGTTGGGCAACGAAGGCGTGAATTTAGGCTTTTACAAAGTCGCCATGCGCCCCGGAAAACCGCTGATTTTTGGCCATTTACACGGCGTCCCGGTGCTGGGCCTGCCCGGCAATCCGGTGGCGGTGGGCGTCACGGCGGCAATTTTCCTGCGCCCCGCCATTTTGGCCATGCTGGGACTCGATCCCGCCCAGGCGATCGAAACCGCCACATTGGGCTGCGCTTTGGGCGAAAACGACCAGCGCCAGGATTACCTGCGCGCCACATTAACGCTAAACACCGACGGCAAAACCGTCGCCACGCCCTTTTCCAAACAAGACAGCGCCATGCTGGCCAAATTCACCGACGCCGACTGCCTAGTGATCCGCGCCCCCTTCGCCCCGCCGGTCCAGGCCGGGGCCGAAGTAGAAATCATCCGCCTATGACCCGCATCCGCGACGCCCGCGCCGAAGACGCCCAGGCCATCCGTGAGGTTAACGATGCCGCCTTCGGCGGCAACGAAGAAAGCGCGCTGATCGACCGCCTGCATGATGACGGATTGGTCGAAGTCTCGCTGGTTGCGGTTGAAGACGGTGAAATCGTCGGCAACATCGTGTTTTCGACCCTTGAAATCACCGATTTAGAGCACAACAACCCCATTCGCGCGGTTTCGCTGGCACCCGTGGCCGTCGCCCCAACCCATCAGCGATTGGGCATCGGTTCCGCCTTGATCAATCAAGGCATTGAAAAATGTATAGAATTAGACATTGAGGCGATCGTTGTGGTGGGCCATGCCGATTATTACCCACGTTTTGGATTTAGCGCTGAAATCGCCGAATGTCTGAAAAGCCAATTTTCGGGCAAATATTTTATGGTTAAGCCCTTAAAAGAGGGTATTTTTGCTGAATTTTCTGGAATCGTCATATACCCGGATGCATTTGGGCCGCTTTTGCACAAATAAATATATTTACTTAATCTTAATGTTTCACTTTCTTCCCCGCAGGCCGATGTTGAGCAGCAGCACCTCGTTTTTCGACAAATAACGCCCTTGAAAATAAACCGACTGCGCCTGGGGCAGACGTTTTTTATCGCCCCGCACTTCCAGCGGAAACGCGTAAGTGCACAAAACGCTGCCATAGCTCGCCGCTTCGGTCGCGGTTTCAGGATAGACAAAACGCACCCGCACATTTTGCACGTCCTCAAGCGTCCACGACTTCGCCTCGATCACGGTGATCGAACCGATGTCGCGGGTCAGACCCGTGGCGACGCGGGAGCAGTGGTCGGCTTCGGGGTCTGCGGGCGGCGCGCTTTTTTCGCCGCACGACGCCCCCGCAAAAGCGACAAATGCGACGGCTAACACCTTCAAAGTCTTATCAAAATAAACCATGAATCATTATCCCCCAAAAACGCCGCTGCACCAAGAATTTCCACCTGAAGAAAAACGGAAAATAAGGTGAACATAGGCCTTGACGCGCAAAAGGAACCAAAGTAGAACAGAAGTGACGTTTTTGTTTTGTTCCATCTATTGTGATTTACCGTATCGGGACCGACGGTAGGGTGGGGACAGCGCCCGAAATGCAGGGCCAAAACTCAGGACCAAAATTCAGGACCAAAATTCAGGACCAAAATTCAGGCCGAAATTCAGGGGTGACACCATGCTGACAAAAAAACAATACGAACTGTTGATGCTCATCGACCAGCGCATCAAAGCAGCCGGCGTGCCGCCCTCTTTCGACGAAATGAAGGATGCCTTGGGCCTGAAATCCAAGTCGGGCATCCACCGCCTCATCAGCGGATTGGAAGAACGTGGTTTTATCCGCCGCCTACCCCATCGCGCCCGGGCGCTCGAAGTCCTCAAAATGCCGGAAAACTTCGAACGCACCCTCGCTACTGCTGCGGCTCAACAGGCTCCCGAACGGCCCGCTAACGTCATTCGTGGCTCTTTCGGGGCCAAACCCCAGGCCGCGCACACCAACAAATCCGGCACATCAGCAGGGGCCGTGGAATTGCCCATGCTGGGGCGCATCGCCGCAGGCACCCCGATCGAGGCCATTTCCGACCCGACCTCGTTTGTCGACGTGCCGCCTTCCATGCTGGGCGGCGGCGAACACTTCTGCCTGGAAGTCGATGGCGATTCCATGATCGGCGCGGGCATTTTCGACGGCGATACGGTGATTATCGAGCGCACCAACCGCACCGAAAACGGGGCCATCGTCGTGGCGCTGGTGGACAACGAAGAGGCGACGCTCAAATACATCCACAAAAAGGGCGACAAAGTCGCCCTGGAACCCGCCAATCCGGCCTATGAAACCCGCATTTTCGGCCCTGACCGGGTCCAGGTGCAAGGCCGTCTGGTAGGGCTGATCCGCAAATATTGAGCGCCTTACGCTCACGAGGCAACGCTGGCCGGATTACGATGAAGCACATCATTAACAATTTCGAATAACGCGCTAGAATCAAATGGTTTTTTTAACGTCGCATCTGCCCCGACCACGCCTGCGGCGGCCAACGATTTTTCATCCGAAGTGTTCTTGAATCCGCCCGAAATGGCGATGATGCGGATGTGCGGCCAGTTTCCACGCAGCTTATGGATCACCGCCAAGCCGCCTTCGCCCGGCATGAAAATATCCGTCACCATCAAGTCCACGCCGATGATGTCGGCGCTGCCCAGCGCTTGTTCGGCGCTTTCCGCCTCGAACACTTCGTAACCGCCGGCCTTGTCGAACATGCGTTTGATGACTTCGCGCTGCACTTTGCTGTCTTCGACCAGCAATACGCGGGTCGTCGCCCCCATGCCTCGGCGTTTGAGCAGGTATTCGATCTTTTCCGCCAACAGCTCGATGGAAAACGGCTTTTGCAAGATGGCGTCGGCGCCGATATTGCGCGCTTTGAGCAGCGTATTGTCGCGGGCATTCTCGCCGGACCCTGCCGACATGGCGATCACCGGCACGTCGGGCCAGTTTTTCTTAATGCGTTGAATGCCTTCGTACCCGTCCATGCCGGGCATGATGATATCGGTGATGACCAAATCGACCAGCGCGCTGCCATAACTCAGCGCCTCTTCCATGCGCACCGCTTGCAGGGTTTGGTATTGTTTTTGCGCCAGCCCACGGGCCAAAAACTGGCAAACCGTCGGGCTGTCGTCGACGATCAAAATGCGTGTGTGTCTCAAAAAGTTAGCCCCCCTAACAGGCGTCGACCGATCCTCCACCCCGGACGCGTGCGGTCAGCCTGAGTGTACCCACGCCCCTTCCCATTCACAATCATGAAAAATGCCGGATCAACCGTTTATGGTTATTACGGCCCTACGACCCATGGCCTGTCGCCCCGCGCCGCCCGCACGGTTTCGACCGTGACCGCGCCATTTTCTTGAAAATAAAGCGCATGGGCGCCATCCCGCGCCAAATCCTCTAGGCCGATGCGCACGTTGGCCGAGCAGTTTTGCGCATCTTCCCCCACTGCATGTGTCAAATCGACCACCACCCGGGCGCGGGCGCAGTCTTCGGCCAAAGCCTCGGGCAAGGTGACAAACGCCACGCCAAAACGCCCCCCAAAACGCCCGTCGACGGCATGATCGTCAACACCATAAAAACAGCCCTGCGCGTCACACCGGATCGCCTGCATTTCACCCACTTTGGCGCGCGGCCAGCGCCCCTGCTCGACCTCCAGCCCGGCGCGGCGCAACCACACCTCGCGCTCGAAGCGCTTGGCCGACAGCGTCGACACGCTGTACCCGCCTTGGGGGGTGCGCACCGCCGCCAGCTTGCCAGTGGCGTCGATAATCACATCCGGGCTTGGCATCAATCCTACGGTAGCTAGGCCTAAAACGGCGGGCAGCGCCCCCCAATAGCGCCAATGCCCGCACCAGATGGCCGCCCACAAACCGCCCAACGTGAACAGCGCCAGGCCCCAGGTGGAAAACGCAGGCGTCAAGCTTTGCGCGCCGGGCCATGCAGAAACTTCCATCGCCACTGCCACCACCCCCTCAATGCCCCAGCCCATGGGCATCAACGCAAAACCTTCCCATCCCACCGGCATAAGCGCGAACGCCAACACCGCCCACGGCATGATCCACAGCGCCATAAGGGGCACTGCGACGACGTTGGCCACCAAGCTGTAATCGGCCACCCGATTGAAATGAAACGCCCCATATACCGCCGTCGCCAGCCCCGCCACCAGCGTGGTCAGCGCCACCCCCAACAGGTAACGCCCCACCCGTTGGGCAAGGCTCAAATCGCGGGGAAGAAACCACGGCTGGCGGCGTAGCGCCTCAAAAACGGCGATCAGCGCCACCACGGCGGCAAACGACATCTGAAAACTGGCGCCCAGCAGCGCTTCGGGGGAAAGAACCAAAATGACCAGCGCCGCCCAGGCCACCGCGCGCATGGACAACGCCTGACGATCCGCCAGCACCGCAGCAAAGACCAGCGTCACCATCAAAAATGCCCGCTGCGTGGGTACCGTTGCCCCGGCAATCAGGGCATAAAACAGCGCCCCGGCGATGGCGCATAGCGCCGCATATTTTTTGACCGGGTGGCGTAGCACCACGGAAGGCATCAGCGCCAAGACCGCGCGCACGGCAAAAAACACGATGCCCGCCGCCAACCCCACATGCAGCCCGGAAATGGCAATCAGGTGCGCCAGCCCGCTGATGCGCATGGCTTCAAGCACCGCTTCGGAAATGGCCCCACGGGTCCCGGTGGTGAAGGCCACGGCCAATTCCCCAGGCTGGCCCGGGATCTGCGCGCGGACCCGCTCGGCAAGGCGCGCGCGAAACCGTTGAAACGCAAAACCGAGGCTCGCCACCCCACTTTCAGGCGCCTGGCCCACCACCTCGGCCTTACCCAAAGTAAAACCGACGCCGCCCAAGCCTTGAAAGTAACTTTGGCGCTGGAAATCGAACGCGCCGGGCGCGGCAGGACCGGGCGGCGGGCTGAGTTTAGCGCGCAAGCGCAGCCAATCCCCTGCTTCAAACGCAGGCTGGGCGCCCATCAAGGTCAACCGCAACCGCTCAGGCGTGGCGGCGGGATTTAAGCGCTGCACCTCTACATTTTCCAAGATTAGCCGAAGTCCCTTGACCAGCGGCTCGACCTCCGCCACTTGACCGACGACCGTGACGGGGCCGATTTCCTCGCTCACCATCGGCGCTGCCACAACCCAAGTCCGCAAGCCCGCCAAGCCTGCCCCCAGCGCCAGCGCGCACAACCCTGCCGCCACAATGGCCCGTCCAGGTTCGTGGCGATGGCGCAATAGGGCGGCCAGCAGGGCGAATGCCAGCGCCGCGGCCCACGCCGCCGTCAGGGGTGGCTCCATGGGCAGCGCGAAATAAAGGCCGATGCCGCAGCCCAGCAATACCGGCAACCATAACGGCCAGCGCGCACGCTCCGCCACGGCATGGAACTTGAGCCAGGCAAAAAGCCGAAAATGCGTGTTTTTTCTATGCATTCGTCCTGTTTTCGCCTATTCATAGGCCGACTTTACAGCGCCCGGCCCCACTCTGCGGACCGATTACACGACAACAATAACGCGAGAACAAGCGGTACTTTAAAACCATGCCGAAACCCAACGCCGTCATT
>JANLGW010000134.1 GCA_024653965.1 Rhodospirillales bacterium | reverse complement strand
GCCGCCGCCATATCGGTTTGGCTGAGGTTCTTGTTTTGGCGAAATCGGCGGATTTTGTGGCCGATGATTGCTTTGCGTTCGAGTTTGTTCATCTGACTTCCCTATCAGAACGAAGCGGTAGTGTAGCTTAAAATTGTGCAGCGCACAAAATTTTCATTATTCACAAAATCGTGTCTCACTGCTTTACATAGTTTACAGTTTTACCTTTTTACTTTCAGTGAGTTATGGACTTCTGGCCGATTTGTGAAAAACTTTACAGACGTTATTGCAATGCACCATTCCATCGCCCTCGCGGACCTCCCCTTAGGCGGCGATGGACAAAAACAACAGGAAGGTTCACGAACATGAGCAACACCTTTGAAAAAATGACCCAAGCCCCTCAAGGCCGTTTTGCGGATGTCGCCCGCAGCTATACGATGGCCGATGTCGAAAAACTGCGCGGCTCGGTGCGCATCGAGCACACCCTGGCGCGTCGCGGCGCTGATTTGTTGTGGTCGCGTCTGCACAACGAACCGTTTATCAACGCGCTGGGCGCGGTGACCGGCAATCAGGCCATGCAAATGGTGCGCGCCGGTCTGAAGGCCATTTACCTTTCCGGTTGGCAGGTCGCCGCCGATAACAACACCGCCGGTACGGCTTATCCCGACCAGAGCCTCTATCCCGTCGATAGCGGCCCGGAATTGGTGCGCCGCATCAACAACACGCTGCTGCGCGCAGATCAAATCCAGCACATGGAAGGTAAAGGCGACATCGAATGGTTGGCCCCCATCGTGGCCGACGCCGAAGCGGGTTTTGGTGGTGCGTTGAACGCTTTTGAGCTGATGAAGGCTTATATTAAGGCTGGTGCCGCAGGTGTGCATTATGAAGACCAGTTGGCGTCGGAAAAGAAATGCGGCCACATGGGCGGCAAGGTTCTGATCCCCGTGCGTCAGCATATTGATACCTTGAACGCGGCGCGTCTGGCTGCCGACGTGGAAGGCGTGCCGACCATCATCGTCGCGCGCACCGATGCGGAAAGCGCCAAGCTGATCACCAGCGACGTCGATGAACGCGACCGTCCGTTCCTTACCGGCGAACGCACTGCAGAAGGCTTCTATCAGCTTAAAGAGGGCACCAGCCTGGAACGCTGTATCGTGCGTGGCCTAGCTTACGCGCCTTATGCCGATTTGATTTGGATGGAAACCTCCAAGCCTAACCTGAATCAGGCCAAGGCTTTTGCCGAAGCGATCCGCAAACGTTATCCCAACCAGTTGTTGGCGTATAATTGTTCGCCGTCGTTCAACTGGTCGGCCAATCTGGATAAGGACGATATCGCCCGCTTCCAGCGCGAAATCGGCGCCATGGGCTACAAGTATCAGTTTGTTACCTTGGCGGGCTTTCATTCGCTTAACCACGGCATGTATGAACTGGCGCGGCAGTACCGCGACCGCGGCATGGCGGCCTATTCGGAATTGCAAAACGCGGAGTTCGCGTCCGAGGCGCACGGCTACACCGCGACTCGTCACCAGCGCGAAGTCGGCACCGGTTATTTCGATGCCGTGTCGGTGGCGATTAAAGGCGGGCAGTCGTCGACCACGGCGCTGAACGATTCGACTGAAGAAGCTCAATTCACGGAGGCGGCCGCCGAGTAAGGCGGTCGCACCACGCACGGAAGATGGAGGTCAAAATGGCACATCGGTTCTGGGTGATCGGCGGCGAATATACCGATAGCCGCTTCGAGAGATTGGTGGATGGCACCGAACAGATGTTCGGCCCGTTCCCCAGCCGGGATGACGCGCTGCAGGTGTGGCGCGAAGTCGCGATGGATACGCGCAGCTTGTGCATGGCGCGCTTCGTGGTGGTGGGCGAGGG
>JANLGW010000133.1 GCA_024653965.1 Rhodospirillales bacterium | reverse complement strand
CTGCCCGCCCGAGCGTTCGGCGATGTCGAAATAATCCATGGCGCGGGTGATGATCAGATAAGCGTTGGCGTCGAAACGATCGACGAAGGTCGAACCTTGGTGACGCAGATAACTTTCCACCTGAAAGTCCGCCTCGAAGCCGTAAGTTACGGCGTCGCGGTCTTGCAGGTTGCGACCGAATTTCTGCGTCAGCGCCGTTTCCGACAAATAGGTGATGTGCGCGGCCATGCGCGCCACGGCCAGGCCGCGATGCGGGCGTTTGCCTTCGGCCAGATAATTGCCGCCGCACCAATCGGGGTCGGCCATGATCGCCTGACGGCCCACTTCGTGAAACGCGATGTTTTGCGCGCTGTGCCGCGCCGCCGTGGCGATGGGCACCGCCGCAAACACGTTTTGGGGAAATTGAAAGGCCCATTCCAGGACCTGCATGCCGCCCATGGAGCCGCCCACCACGGCGAACAATTGTTCAATGCCCAAATGGTCGATCAGCAGCTTTTGCGCGCGCACCATGTCGCCGATGGTGATGACCGGGAAATTCAGGCCGAACGGTTTACCGGTTTCGGGGTTGATGGCCTGCGGCCCGGTGGAGCCCATGCAGCCGCCCAAAATGTTCGAACAAATGACAAAATAACGATCCGTATCGATGACCTTGCCCGCGCCCACGACCTGTTCCCACCAACCGTCTTTGCCGGTGAGCGGATGTTTGCCCACCACAAAATGATCGCCGGTCAGCGCATGGCAGACCAGCACCGCGTTGGATTTATCGGCGTTCAGTTCGCCCCAGGTTTGATAGGCGATATCGACGCCGCGCAGCTCCACCCCGCTGTCGAGCCTAAGCGGCTGATCCTCGGCCAAGCGCACCCGTTCACCCGGCAGCGTCCACGCCCCGGGGGCATAGGCCGGATGGGCAAAATCGCCAGGGGTATTGGATTCGCTCATAACCGTCGCAACGTCCTTAAGTCTTTACGATTGATCGTGATGCACATTAACTGGTGATGACATTACTAGTGTGATGGTTTCAAAATACGCGACCTCATGCGCTGCGTATTTTGAAAGCTGAATCACCCTAGACACAATATGTTAGTGGCCTGCTTATCTCAGAAATACAAGACCTGTATTTCTGAGGCAGGACACTAGGTTCACCGCCCGGGCGGGTCAATGGTTTGTTGGCAAAGCCGGGCAGGGATATGGAGTCTTGCCCCTAGGCCGCCCTGCCGTTTTGTGGCCGTCCCGCTTTGCGGCGCGGATGAACGTGGGCGAAGAACGTCGTTTTATCGAGCGCCAGCGCCCGGCAGGCGATGCGCACGGCCACCGGAATTTTTGCCTCGCCGGAGCGAAAATTTTTGATCTGCGCCGGTTTATAACCCAACACTTCCCCCGCTTCCGGGTTGCTTAAATCCAGGGCATCCTGCCAAGCCTTGAAGGCTTCGGCGTCCATGTCTTGCTGTTCGTCGGCGATATGGGCCAGGTTTTGGGCGGCGTAATCCAGGCCGTTTTCCCATTCCACGCCGTGGCCCCAGTTGGCCACCTTCACCCGCAAGAATGCACCCGGATCATCCTTGAACACGCCGAAGTGGCGAGAGCGGGAAATCAGGCCGCTTAAATCGGCGTTTTGCTCCGCGCCATCGTCCCACTTAAGACGCAGGGTAAACGGGGCCGCCGTCGCCAAGACGGTTTGCAAACGCTTGAGATTCGTCATGGCCGGGCATCCTTATCCATCGTCTTGCTCCACTGCTTTGAGATTTCGGCGGGCTTATCCACTGTACGTATTCCACAATTCTTGCAGGTCTTGCCGGTGTTCCCTGGCCCATGCCAGGGCTTGGCTCAAAACATTGCCGGGTGCATCGCCAACCATAA
Organism: Rhodospirillales bacterium; assembly: GCA_024653965.1. Taxonomy (GTDB): domain Bacteria; phylum Pseudomonadota; class Alphaproteobacteria; order Rhodospirillales; family Magnetovibrionaceae; genus JANLGW01. The sequence goes on along the minus strand of JANLGW010000133.1, from coordinate 20,579 downwards.
GATCGAAGGTGTCAATGTTCACCTTGGCCTGAAAATCGGGGGCCACGATGTGAAAGTGAGGCGGATTTTCATCTTCAAAATACATGCAAATCCTAAAAGCCCCGAAATCCTTGATCGTTGGCATCGCGCCGCCCCCTGTTGCGACGAACAATATAGGCTAAATATTAGCCCCCGTCAACAAACCCGGCCAATAAATAGCCCCGCATGATGGGTGTTGATATTTTTACCTAAATATGCTATATATTCCTAAATTCAGCCGCCAGCAAAAAGAGGCTTCGATGACCGCCGATCCGCCCTTCAGCACGATCCCCATTCTGGCCCTATCCGGAGCTCGCAAAACACCCCCCTTGAAAAATAAGGATATTTTGGCTTCGTTCCGTCACTTTTTTTATTTTCGCGAAAAATGCGGCCTGCCGAGCGGCGAATCGCGCACGCCTGGGCGGGGATCTGGACGGGCCTGGGAATCGGCGCCGCGAACCGGATACGCCCGCCGCCGCCTTTCCTTTGATTTCCCGGCGCGAAAGTATTATCACTCAAGTGCATTTCCCAACATGGATGATCCTAAAATTATGGTACGCGAGCTCACGGACCTACGGCGCGAAATTGACGCCATCGACGACCAACTGCACGATCTGCTGCGTAAACGCACCGAGATCGTGGAGGAAGTGCGCGTCTATAAACAAAACGAGCGCATCAAAATTCGCCCGGCGCGCGAAGCCGAGATCATCTACCGTCTGTTTGCCCGCCATTCCGGCCCGTTCCCCAAACGCGAATTGTTTCGCATGTGGCGCGAAATGATCGTCGCCACGCTGCGCCTGGAAGGGCCGTTTTCGGTGGGTGTGTATATGCACGAAGACGACTGCGGTTTTTGGGATTTGGCCCGCGACCACTTTGGCAGCTTCGCCCCGATGCAGGCCTTTCCCTCCACGCGCCGCATCATCGAAGCGGTGCAAAAACAAGAAGTCACGCTGGGCATCTTGCCGCTGCCCAACCGCGAAGAAACAGAACCGTGGTGGCGACGTTTGGTGTTTGAAGATGCGACCAGCCCGCGCATCATCGCGCGGCTGCCGTTCGTGCCCGACAGCAACGCCCGCGCGGCGGGGCGCGAAGCCCTGGTCATCTGCCCGGTCAAACAAGAACCCACCGGGCGCGACCGCACCTATCTGGCGATGGAAAGCGGCCAACAGTTGGCCCCCGCCAAGCTGGCTGGCGCGCTGGGCGATGTCGGGCTGCCGATCGTGTTTACCGCCGATAGCCTGGACCCGAACCGCCCCCAGGTATGGCAGACCCTGGTCGAGCTTGAAGGGTTCGTCACCCCCGACGATGCGCGCATCAAAGCCGTGGAAGACGTGTTTGAAAACGCAATCACGCGCGTCGTCAGTTTAGGCGGTTACGCCATCCCGCTGACGCCCGCGGAACTGGAATAATTCACCACTGGAATAGTTCATCATGGCCAATACCGTTCCCGCCCGTCCCGGCATTGAAAAGATCAGCCCCTATGTGGGCGGTGAATCCGCGCTCAAAGGTGCGGCGCGGGTGATCAAACTCGCGTCCAACGAAGGGCCGTTCGGCCCCTCGCCCAAAGCCGTCGAGGCGCTGCAAGATGCCGCCACCGCCATGCATCGCTATCCCGACGGCAGCGCCATTCACTTGCGCGAAGCCATCGGCGCGCGCTTCGGCCTGGACCCGGCGCGCATCGTGTGTGGTGCGGGTTCGGATGAATTGTTGTCGTTGTTGTGCCACGCCTATGCCGGGCCGGGCGACGAGGTGCTCTATTCCGAACACGGCTTTCTGATTTATCCCATTGCCGCATATGCCGCGGGTGCGACCCCGGTCAAAGCGCCGGAAACGGATTTGAAGACCGACGTGGACGCGCTGCTCGACGCGGTGACGGACAAAACGCGCATCGTGTTCATCGCCAACCCCAACAACCCCACCGGCACCTATTTGACGCGCGCCGAGATGCACCGCCTGCGCACCGGCCTGCCCGAAGACGTGTTGCTGGTGATCGACGCCGCATACGCCGAATTCGTCAACCGCAACGATTATTCGGCGGGTGTGGAATTGGTCGACGCCGGGCAGAACACCGCCATGACGCGCACCTTTTCCAAGCTGTTCGCGCTGGGTGGCCTACGCGTCGGCTGGGGTTATTTCCCGAGCGAAATCGCCGACGTGCTCAACCGCGTGCGTGGGCCGTTCAATGTTTCGAGCTTAGGCCAAGCGGCGGGCATCGCTTCGCTCATCGATCTTGAATTTCAAGACCGTGTGCGGCTCCATACCCTGGAATGGATCGTCAAAACCCAAGAGGCCCTGCACGAACTCGGCATCCCCACCACCCAAAGTGTCGCCAACTTCGTGCTGGCGCGCTTCGACAGCGCCGCCACGGCGGAGGCCTGCGATGCTTATTTGCGCGAACAGGGCATCATCGTGCGGCGCATGGGCAGTTACGGCCTCGCCCAACATTTGCGCATTTCCATTGGTGCGGCCGACGAAATGCAGGCCTTTTTGGCCGCCATGAAAACCTTTATGAAGGGCCGCGCATGACGACCCCGCAAAGCCCCCTGTTCAAGCGCGTGGCGCTGATCGGCATCGGCCTGATCGGCTCATCGTTGGCGCGTGCCATCCGGCTGCACCATTTGGCCGAACACATCGCCATTTCCACGCGCAGCATTGACACCCTGGATAAAGCCAGGGCGCTGAACTTGGGCGACAGCTACAGTCTCGATCCTGCCGAAGCGGCGCTTGATGCCGATCTGGTGATGATCTGCACGCCGATGGGCGCGTATGCCGCGGTGGCCAAAGCCATCGCCCCGGCGCTGAAAGAAGGGGCCATCGTTTCCGACGTCGGCTCGGTCAAAAGCGCCGCCATCGCAACCTTAAAACCGCATCTGCCCGAAGACACCCATCTGGTGCCCGGCCACCCCATCGCGGGCACCGAACATTCCGGCCCCGAAGCGGGTTATGCCGATCTGTTCCCCGGCCACTGGTGCATCCTCACCCCCGAAGCGCACACCGATCTGGCGGCGCTGGATTTGGTCGCGCGGTTGTGGTCGGCATGCGGGGCCAACGTCGAGATCATGACCCCCGAACACCACGACCAGGTGCTCGCCATCACCTCGCACCTGCCGCACCTGATCGCCTATACCATCGTCGATACCGCTTCGACGCTGGAAAGCCATACGCAAAAAGAAGTGATCAAGTTTTCCGCCGGCGGTTTTCGCGATTTCACGCGCATCGCCGCATCCGACCCGGTGATGTGGCGCGACGTGTTTTTGACCAACAAAAGCGCGGTGCTGGATATTTTGGGCCGCTTTCGCGAAGACTTGGACCGCATGACCCGCGCCATCGAACAAAACGACGGTGATGCGCTGGAAGATACCTTCACCCGCACCCGCGCCATTCGCCGCTCGATCATCGATTTGAAACAGCACATCCCCGACACAAAACCAAACGGGGGAGCAAACGGAGGACCGGGCGGCAAAAAATAGCCTCAGTAAATCGACGGGCCGTTTTTATAATCGCGCACCGGGGGTTCAGGCACCGCATCGCGGGGTGTCTGTCCCCAATTGATGACGGGCAGTTCCAAGATCGGAATGACGCCCAAACTGAGTTTGCGGTCCTGCACGCTCACCGCCAGATTGATGGTCGGCGCGCCGCCGTCCGGCGGACGTTTGGACATCGCCGACAACGCCATGGTGGCCAGCACCGCGTCGCCATCGCGCACGATGCCTTGTTTACGCAGCGTTTCGATCAGCTGGAACAGCCCTTCGAACTTGGCGGTAAACGCGCCGACGGGCTGCAACTCGCCATCCAGCGCCAAGGTGCCGGTCGTTGCCAGCCCTAAGCTGCCGATGCGCGCCGACAGACGTTCGACCTGCACCGCGCCGCCGACATCACGCCACTGGCTCAGGCGCTCAGGCAAGGAGCCTGCCAGGGGACCGAGTTGCACCGGACCGGTCACGCTCAGCACCGCATCGATGCTGTCGAACCGATCACCCAGCCGCCATGCGCCGCCCAGCGGCAAGGTGACGTTGGTCCCAGACACTGCCAGCGCCAAACCCGTGCCGCCCGCTGTCACGGCGGCGTCATGGGTCAAATCCAGCGCCAGGGCATCTGCGGAAATGGCATGACTGCCGCTCAGATTGAGGCCCTGAAGATCGAGCGTCAAGCGTTCCGGCCAGGCGTCGCCCAAAACGACATCGAGGCTCAAACGCGCCACATCGCCGCTTAAGCTCACGCGGCCATCAATGGTCTCGATCTCATGATGGCCCGGCGCATCGGCGTGCAGATGCCACGGCAGCCATGGCCGGGCGCTCAACGTCAGCGCCTCGCCCCGCCACGCCACCGTGTCTCCCGCCAGCAGGCCTGAATAACGCGGGTTGCTGAAGGTCAAAACGATGCGCGACGGAAACCCCGAAACCACCATCGCATCGAAGCCGACTTCGGCGGCGCGCGCCGCCTCGGTGGCCACCAGATGCTCCACCTCGGACTGCACATAATGGGAGGCGATGAACCACAGCCCCGTCCACAGCCCGGCGACCAGACCTACGCTCATCAGCACCGCCATGCCAGCACGAAACCGCCGCAATTGTTTGGGCGTTTCATAGCTCATGGCGGGATGGTGATAGTCCTGCCAATCTCGGTCTGGTTGATCATTCGGGCGGCGGGCCATGCGGTATGTTCCTCAAAAGAGCCCTCACTATGGACCAAAACAAGTTACCGAAGCGTTGAGGTCGGCTCTAAGAGCCGTTAGCATGCAGGCATGAAACGCACAGCACCCCCATCCTCCCCCACACTCGACCCTACGGTCGGCCCCCCATTCGGCCCGATGCTCGACCCCACGCTCGACTTGTGGATTTTCGGCTACGGTTCCTTGATGTGGGACCCGGGCTTTGTTTATGTCGAAACACAACCGGGAATGATCTTCGGTTTTCACCGCTGTTTGTGTGTGCGCTCGACCATCTATCGCGGCACGCCGGATCGACCCGGTTTGGTGTTGGGCCTGGACCGGGGCGGCTCCTGCTCCGGGCGGGCCTTTCGAATCGCCGCCGAACACGTCAACGCCACGCTCGTTTATCTCACTGAGCGTGAACAGGTGACCAAGGTCTATTGCCCACACTTTGTAAAAATAAAACTCGCCGACGGCCACACGGTCACTGGCTATACCTTCGTGGTGCGCCGCGAGCACGAACAATACGCGCGCCTCGGCCCAGACGAACAGGCGCGCCTAACTGCCCAAGGCGTGGGCAAACAAGGCGCCGCGCTGGATTACCTCATCAACACGGTCGAACATTTAAACGCGCTGGGCATCAAAAAGACCGAACTGCACCGGGTGCTGAAAATGGCGCGCGCCATGCAGGCAACTTAACTTTAGCCATCCGCAGACAACAAAACATTCACCGCCGAAGACACCGAGTTCACAGAGGATGCTTCTGAATTAAGTAAACTGTCACCGAATTACGAATTAAGTAAACTGTCACCGAATTCACCGAATTACCACCGAATTACCGAATTATACTTGAGCGACAAAACTCATGATCCGCAGCTCGTTAGCCACACTTCGAATAACCGCATTCCAAACACGTGTCGCAGCCTTCCTGTTTGATCAGGGCGGGCTGGTTGCATTTGGGGCAGAAGCTCATGCGCGCGTCACGCGGGCTTTCGTCCTCGCCGGGATGGACATCTGAGTGGACGTCCAAATTCACCACCCGGGCCTCAGGCTCAGGGTGCTCGTGAAACTGCGCGCTGCCGCCCTTCAAAAAGCCGATGGCGATCATGTGGCGTTCGATCACTTCACCCAATGCGGCCAGCAGCGATGGCACATAACGACCGCCCACCCAATGGCCGCCACGCGGATCGAACACGTTTTTCAATTCTTCCACCACGAACGACACATCGCCGCCACGACGGAACACCGCCGAGATCATGCGGCACAGCGCCACCGTCCAGGCGTAATGCTCCATATTTTTGGAGTTGATGAAGACCTCGAACGGGCGTTCGCGGCCATCGTGCAGAAAATCGTTGATGGTGACATAGAGCGCGTGTTCGGATTCCGGCCAGTTGAGCTTGTAGGTGTGGCCTTTAAGAAACTCCGGGCGTTCCAACGGCTGGAACATCTGATGCACGGTGGAGCCCATGTCCGACTTGACCCGGGGGCGCTCGGCGGTGGGTTTATCGAACGGCAAAGATGGCTGCTCGGGCTCCTTGGATTTGTTTTTCTTCGCGCCCTTGACCTCCAACACCGCGCCGGTAACGTCGTTGGGGCGATAGGTGGTGCAACCCTTGAGGCCTAAATCATAGGCCTCCATATAAATGTCTTTGAAGGCCTCAAACGAAATGTCTTCCGGGCAGTTGATGGTTTTGGAGATCGAGCTATCGATGTATTTCTGCACCGCCGCCTGCATCACCAAATGATCCCGAGGCGCCATCTGCTGGGCATCGACAAAAGCGTCGGTCAGGGGCGTATTTTCGCCCTTCAGCTTGCGGTACAGGCGATAGGCGTAATCGGAGACTTCTTCTTCTTTGCGCGTGCCGTCGGTCTGTAGCACATGGCGGGTATATTTGAAGCTGAACACCGGCTCCAAACCGCTGGAAACGTTGCCCGCGAACAGTGAAATGGTGCCGGTCGGCGCGATCGAGGTGATCAGCGCGTTGCGGATGCCATGGTCGCGGATGGCGTCTTGCACGTCGGCATCGAGGCGCTGGACCATCTCGCCCTTGAGATATTTTTCCGCCTCATACAGCGGGAACGGGCCTTTGATGCGCGCCAACTCGGCCGACGCCAGATAAGCCGCGCGTTCGATCGCCTTCATCCACGTTTCGGTCAGGCGCACCGCCCGATCCGAACCATAACGCACATTGCACATGATCAAGGCATCGGCCAAACCGGTAACGCCCAAACCGATGCGCCGCTTGGACAGGGCTTCGTTTTCTTGCTCAGGCAGAGGAAAGCGCGACACGTCGATGACGTTGTCCATCAGGCGCACGGCGGTTTTGACCAGCCGGGAAAGCGCCGGAATATCGATATCGGCGGCGTCGGAGAACGGCTCCGCCACCAAACTCGCCAAATTGATCGACCCCAGCAGGCACGCGCCATAGGGCGGCAACGGCTGTTCGCCACAAGGATTTGTGGCGTGGATGGTTTCGCAGTAATTCAAATTATTGAGGCGGTTGATGCGGTCGATGAAGATCACGCCCGGTTCGGCATAAGCATACGTGGCGCGCATGATCTTATCCCACAGCTCACGCGCGGGCAGGGTTTTGTACACTTCGCCTTCGAACGAAAGCTCCCAACTGTCGCCCGCTTTAACCGCCGCCATGAACGCATCGGTGATCAGCACCGACAGATTGAACATGCGCAGCCGCCCCGGCTCTTGTTTGGCTTCGATAAAGGCTTCGATGTCGGGATGGTCGCAACGCAGCACGCCCATCATCGCGCCGCGCCGTGAACCCGCGCTCATGATGGTGCGGCACATCGCATCCCATACATCCATGAACGACAGCGGGCCGGAAGCGTCCGCGCCGATCTTTTTCACCCGCGCCCCCTTGGGCCTGAGCGTCGAAAAATCGTAACCGATGCCGCCGCCCTGCTGCATGGTGAGCGCGGCTTCTTTCAATTGTTCGAAAATTCCGCCCATGGAATCAGGGATCGCGCCCATGACGAAACAATTGAACAGCGTCACGTTGCGGTCCACGCCCGCCCCGGCGAAAATGCGCCCGGCGGGGAGAAACTGAAAATCGGAGAGGATTTCGAAGAATTGATCTTCCCACAATTGGGGCGAATCTTCCCGCGCCGCCAAGGCCTTGGCTACCCGCCGCCAGGTATCTTCGACGCTTTTGTCCACAGGGCGCCCATCCGCCCCTTTAAGGCGGTATTTCATATCCCAAATCTGCTGGGAGATGGCGGCGATGGGCATCATGGCAAAAGGCACTCCCTAAAAACACCCCATCACGGGCGGGGCCGAAACCGGAACCTGATCGGCGGCGCAACGACCGTCGGCTTGGCGCAAAACATTCGATTATATTTGTAACCTATTGATTAATAAAACAATTTTAAGAAAATCGGACGATTATTGTAGACCCGGAAGGCCTTTGCGTCAACGAAATGTTCTCGTTATGTTTCACGTGAAACATTCAATAGCATTTTCGTCGGCTGGCATCCTACACATCCCAGCCGCGATAACATCTGTTTGTTATTCAATGTCGTCCCCAAACTATCCACAGCATGGGCGGGATAACTCGATGGCCAAGAGTCCACAAAGTTTTCCACAGCTTTTTGGGGATAGAATACAGGGGTATTTATATAAATTTTAAAGGACGCGGCGAAGACCTTGGAAAAGCTTAAGATTCATCTTCGGCTTTATCACCCTGATCGGGGAGCGTTTCCATGACATCCCGCACGGGCAAGGCGTAAGGGTAACGCGCGCGGGCGTCTTCGATCAGCGCGTTAGAGGCGGTTTCGATGCGCGTTTGCAGTTCTTTCATAAAAACCCGGCGGTCCAGGCCCGGCTCGATGGCGGGCAGGAACTCGATGGTGATGCACCCCGGGCGTTTAAAAAAACTGCGCCGCTGCCAAAACAGACCGGAGTTCAGCGCCACCGGTACCAGCGGCGCATCGACGCCCTTATACAGCGCCGCCACTCCCGGATGATAGGTGCCTGGCTGCCCCGGCGCGGCGCGTGTGCCTTCGGGGAAAATCACCACGTTTTGGCCGCGCGCAAGGCGATCCTGCGCGCCGGAAATCATCATCTTCAACGCCGCCGCACCGGCTTTGCGGTCGATCGCGATGGCCCCGCCACGCGCGATGTACCAGCCAAAAAACGGAATGGTCAGCAGTTCTTTTTTCAAAATGTACGAAGGATCCGCGACCACCTGATAAAAGACGCCGGTTTCCCACGCGCTTTGATGTTTGCAGGCAAACAGACACGGGCGGTTGGGTAGATTTTCCAGGCCCTTGACCTCCCAACCTAAGCCGACGATGAGCTTCAACAGCTTCATCATGGTTCCCGACCACAGCTTCAGCCCCCACTGCATGGCGGGGCGCGGCAGAACCAAAAACGGCAACAAGATCAGCGCGAACACGAAGCCGCCGCCAAAAAATACCGCATTGTAGAGGAGAGAACGGATCGCAAGCATGGCCCTGTTTACGCCTTGAGCTTTATTTAAGCAAGCCGATGAGGCGGTGACGCAGCCAGGCCAAAATAAATTTATTGTATTCACCCACGATCAACCCCGTGGTGCCGGGCCACGCCCACCAGTCTTCCTGTTTGACGTGGGCGGGAAACACCGGATGCTCAACGATGGTGACGCCGGGCATCGCCTGTTCGAACTCAAGCACCGAACGCGGCATGTGGTACGCGCCGGTCACCAAGCGCAGCGACGTAATTTTGTTTTCGCGCACCCACTGCGCGGTTTCGATCGCGTTGTTGATGGTGTCCACGGCGTGGCCGATGGCGACGCAGCAATTTAAGTCCTGCGGGCTATCGCGGTAGGCCTGCAACAGGTTTTGCATGTCCACGCCCTGATAAACGCCGGAAATAAACAGCTTGCCCGCAAAGCCCTGCTCCAACAGCGTCAGGCCTTCGTCCAGGCGCCCGCTACCGCCGGTCAGCACGACGATGGCGTCGGTCTTAACACCCGCATCGGCCACGGTGGTGGGGATGGCTTCGGCATAGCGAAACAGCCCCGCGCCCCACAGGCCCGCCGACAAAATCAGCGCCGCGCCAAAACGGCTAACGCCATGGGACCTGCGGGAAGGAGGGCGCGCCATGATCAAAGCATCCGGCGCAGATTGCGCATCACGGTAAAGCGCGCGGTCAAACCCGCCACAAACGCCGACAGCGCAGGCAACAAGGCCAACGACGCCCAGCCCCAAATCGGCAACGACATTTCCGGCAGCAGGCCCGCCTGGATGCGACCCGCCATATGGCCTAGGGCAAACAGGGTCGGCACGGCCAAACCTAAGCCGTACAGCCCGCCCCGCAACCCTAAGCCCAAGGCACGGCTGGCGAACTGCTTGGCGATATAACGATCATGCGCGCCGGTCAGGTGCAACACCTCGATCGCTTCGGCATGCACGGTCAGGCCGGTGCGCGTAGCGAACATCACGGTGGCCATCACCGACAGCAAAATCAGCCCCAGCACGGTGGCGGCAAGAAGTTCAAGGGTGCGCACCATATCGACCAAACGCGCCAACCAGACGCCGTGGTCGTCCACCTGAGCGCCGGGAATGGTCTGGGATAATTTTTGCTGCAACTCGCCAGTATTGACCTTAAGGGCGGGATCGACTTCCACGTCGATCAGACGCGGCAGCGGCACATCCCCAGCATCGACTACGCCCAGCCACGGACTGAGCAATTCCAGCACCTTGTCGTGGGAAATCACGCTGGCGCGCACCACGCCTTGAGTTTCGGACAGCATATTCATGGCGCTTTGCAAAAGCCGGGCGTTCACGGCTTCGTTGGCGTCCGGGTCGGCGGGAATTTGCACCGTCAGCGTCGCCGCCATACCGCTATCCCAACGTCTGGCCAAATCATCAAGGCCGATCAATCCGGTCTGCGCCAGCGCCGCCAGAAACACCATGAATGCAATCAGCCACGGCAAAAAACGGCTCAGAGGATCTTTGTCCAACGGCAGATCGGTGCGGCGCGCAAACATCAGACGGCGCTCCCTCTACTGCCCGGCGTAACGGCCAGCGCGCCATCGACCAGCCGCATCACCGGGTGGCCCAACTGCTGCACCATCGCTTCGTTATGGGTGGCGACCACAATCGTGGTGCCCAATTTGTTGAGTTCTTCAAACAGATGCATCAGGCGAAAGCCCATGCGATCATCCACATTGCCCGTGGGTTCATCGGCCATCAGCAGTTTGGGCCTCGAAATCACCGCGCGGGCAATCGATACACGCTGTTTTTGACCGCCTGAAAGGGTTGGTGGACGGGCATGCATATGGTCTTTCAAGCCCACCCATGCCAACAGTTCTTCCACATGGTGTTTGACGTCCGATTCGCGAATATTGGCGACGCGCAGGGGCAGCGCCACGTTATCGAAGGTCGAAAGGTGATCGAGCAGGCGATAATCTTGAAATACCACCCCGATGGAACGGCGCAAGGCCGGAAGGTCATTGCGGGCGGCGGTGGCGATATCATGCCCAAACAGATGCACCAGCCCGCGCGATGGGCGTAACGCCAGATACATCAATTTCAACAGCGACGACTTGCCCGCACCCGATGGACCCACCAGAAAATGGTAGGAACCGGGCCTTAACACGAAGCTGACGTCCTGCAAAACCTCCGGCCCGAGGCCGTAACGCAGGCCCACGTTTTCGAATCTGGCAATGGGTGTATTGGGGTCGATGTCCACGAAAACTAAGTCCTTAACGGCCAGAAAACGCGCAAAATAGCGGCGCGGCATACGATGGCATGGCCGGGGGCGAAAAGTCCACAGCTTGATGACCGCCTTGCTTGCGTTGTTTCTTCCAAACGCCTATAAACGACAAGAGGTTAACGCATATTGAAATAGCAAATGATCATCACTTGTCCAAATTGTGGAACGCATTACGACGTCCCGCCGAGCAGCATTAAACCTACAGGGTCAATGATGCGCTGTGCGCTGTGCGGATATGCGTGGCAACAATCCGTGATTCATTCGATCGAAGTGCGTGAACAGCAAATCACCATTCCCGTGCCGGTACAGGTTGCCGCGGCCCCGGTGATGATGGCTCCGCCACCTCCCCCGCCGCCACCTCCGCCGCCACCTCCACCCCCGCCGCTTCCCGAACCGATGCCGGAACCGGAACCTGCGCCGATGCCCGCGCCGATGCCGGAACCCAAACCGGAACCGGCACCCGCGCCGCAAGAAGCGCCCCTGTCCCAAGATGAGCTGGACAACCTGTTCGGCGGCGCCAACATCGACGTGCCGCCCATCACATCAATGGTCAGCAGCAACATGGACGCCGAAAAGGCGGAAACCATCACCATTGATGATGCGGACGAAAGCGAGCCCATCCCTGAATCCTTGACCATGCCTTTGACGCGCATTGATGACGAGGAACTGCCAGTCGGCCGCCCACGCTTCAAACAACCCCAGCCGGAAAAAAAGGGCGGGGCGCTGAAAGTTATTTTAATCCTGCTGGCTTTGGCCTTCATCGGCACGGCGGTCTTCGCCTTCGTCGCCAAGGATGTCGTATTCCAGTACTATCCCCCGGCCAAACAGCTGTACATCGACTATGGCCTCTATGAACCCGAACCAGGCGAAGGCCTGTCGCCGCAAGACATCAAACCGTCCCGCGATCTGCGCAGCGGGGTGGAGTTCCTGATCGTCGAAGGCAAAGTGGTCAACATCACCGACAAGCCGGTCGCCGTGCCGCCGCTGCGCGTCTCGCTCACCAACCCCGAAGGTAAAGTTCTGGCCAGCGAAATCCTTGAACTGGGTAAGGCCGAGCTGCAACCCGGCGAAACGATGCCCTTCAAGGCCGAATTTGAAAACCCGCCCGGCACCGCGCGCTCGATGACCGTGGATTTCATCAGCGCCGCCGATCTGGAAAACGCCGCCGCTGGGGCAGAAAACGGCGGGAAATAACCGCTCTTAATAAAGCCGCCCGACATAAGACCGCCCGTCAGTCGGCCAACCAATCCGGCAACCGATCCAGCGCGATAATATCTTCAACCTCAACACGTTCGCGCACGATGGCGAAGTGATCGCCGTTGACCATCACCTCGGCCACCAAGGGCCGGGTGTTGTACGTCGACGCCTGCACCGCGCCGTAAGCCCCCGCCGTGCGCACCGCCAGCAGATCGCCCGCCTGCACCGGCGCCAGCTTGCGGTTTTTGGCGAAGGTATCGCCGGTCTCGCAAATGGGGCCGACGATATCCACGTTCACCGGCTCCTGGCCTTTTTCAGGTTCGATCACAGGAATGATGTTGTGAAAGGCGTTATAAAGCGTCGGACGGATCAAATCGTTCATACCCGCATCGACGATCAAGAAGGTCTTGGTCGCCCCTTCTTTGACGTACTCGGTGCGAGTTACCAACAGACCCGAATTGCCGGTAATCATGCGCCCCGGCTCCAAGATCAGCTCTAGCCCTAAATTGCCCACCGTTTCGCGCACCACCTGGGCGTAGCTTTCGGGGTTGGGCGCGTCAGTTTCGCCTTCATCGCCATAAGGGATGCCCAGCCCGCCGCCCAAATCCAAGGTTTCGATGCTCAAGCCATCGGCGCGCAGCATCGCCACCAAATCGCCCGCGCGCACAAAGGCTTCGCGAAACGGCTGCAAATCCAACAATTGCGAACCGATGTGAATGGCCAGCCCCTGAGCCTTGATGCCGGGCAAAGCAGCGGCTTTTTTGTAAACTTCGTGGGCGCGGGTCCATTCGATGCCGAATTTGTTTTCCTTGCGCCCGGTGGTGATTTTTTCGTGCGTGCCCGCATCCACGTCGGGGTTGACGCGCAGCGCCACCGCCGCGATGAGCCCTAAACGCTGCGCGATGGCGCTGATGCGCTCCAGCTCCGGTTCGGATTCGACATTCAACTGCTTGATGCCCGCGTTCAGCGCGGCGGTGATTTCCGCCTCGGTCTTGCCGACCCCGGAAAAAACGATCTTGTGCGGTTTGATGCCCGCCTTCAACGCCCGCGCCAGTTCGCCGCCCGATACCACGTCCGCGCCCGCGCCCAGCGCCGCCAGCGTGCGGATCACGGCCTGATTGGAATTGGCTTTCACCGCATAACACACCAGCGCGTTCATGCCGCGCAAGGCGTCGGCAAACACGTTGAAGTGCCGCGTCAGGGTGGCGGTCGAATACACGTAAAACGGCGTGCCGACTTCATCGGCGATGGTTTCCAGCGCCACGCCTTCGGCATGCAGGCGACCGTTTTTGTAATTAAAAAAATCCATGGGCCTAGCCTTATTGATGAGGATATTGAGCCGGATAGGTCGAGCCCGGCGGCGCGTCAGGCGCGCCCTTGCGCCCACAGGCCGTCACGGATGCCGCCACCAAGACCATGAGCAAAGCGACCGTCAGCAATCGCATCATTGCACAACCCTTTCCCGCGCTTGTCTAACCGCCGCGCGCACATTGGCGGGGGCGGTGCCGCCGAAGCTGGTGCGGCTGGAAACCGAGTTTTCAACCCCCAGCACGGCAAACACATCCTTCGTAATGCCTGCATTGACGCTGTGCATGTCCGCCAAGGTCAAGCCTTCTAGGCCGACGCCCTTATCCTCGGCCAGCTTCACCAGCGCGCCGGTAACGTGATGGGCATCGCGGAACGGCATGGCGAGCACCCGCACCAGCCAGTCGGCCAGATCGGTCGCAGTGGCGAAGCCCTTGCCCGCGTCAAGTTTCATGCGATCAACGTGATAGGTCGCGGATTTGATCATGCCGGTCATAGCGCTGACGCACAGCTCCATGGTGTCGGAAGCATCGAACAGCGGCTCTTTGTCTTCTTGCATATCCTTGCCATAGGTCAGCGGCAGACCCTTCATCACCGTCAGCAAGCCCATCAGCGCGCCGAACACCCGGCCCGCCTTGCCGCGCACCAGTTCGGCGGCATCGGGATTGCGCTTTTGCGGCATGATCGAACTGCCGGTCGAAAAATCATCCGACACCCGCATGAAGCCGAACTGCACCGACGTCCACAGCACCATTTCTTCGGCCAGCCGTGACAAATGCACACCGAGAATCGACAGCACACTTAAGTATTCCAGGGCAAAATCGCGGTCCGAAACGCTATCGAGCGAATTGCGCGTCGGTCCATCGAAGCCCAGCGCCGCCGCCGTCTGTTCCCGGTCGATGGGAAACGACGTGCCCGCCAAGGCCGCCGCACCCAAGGGGCATTCGTTCAGGCGCGCGCGGCAATCTTTGAGCCGAGAGCGATCCCGCCCGATCATTTCGACATACGCCAGCAGATAATGGCCTAATGTCACCGGCTGGGCGGCCTGCAAATGGGTAAAGCCCGGCATCACGCTGCCCGCGTGTTCTTCGGCGCGGTCAATCAGGGCAATTTGTAAGTCTTTAAGCGCGCCGTCCAGACCGTCGATGGCGTCCCGCACCCACAGTTTTACGTCCGTCGCCACCTGATCGTTGCGCGAACGCGCGGTGTGCAGCCGGCCTGCCGCATCGCCGACGATTTCACGCAGGCGTGTTTCCACATTCATATGAATGTCTTCCAGCGTACGCGAAAACGTAAAACCGCCTGCCTTGATTTCGCCTTCGATCTGGTCCAATCCTTGGAGGATGGCTTTGGCGTCGGCTTCGGTTATGATGCCTTGGGCCGCCAACATGCGGGCGTGCGCGCGCGAACCCCGGATGTCTTGCGCATAAAGCCGTTGGTCAAAGCCAATGGAGGCGTTGATTTCTTCCATCACCGCCGAAGGGCCCGCTTTGAAGCGTCCGCCCCAAATGGTGGAAGTCGATTGGCTTGGGTTGTTTTTGTTGTTCATCTTATTTGGCATTTTGTTTTAGGCACTCTGGAACCGATATGGATCAAAATTCGTTATCGAACCGTCTTAAGGAATACAAGTGGCCCGCGATCATCGCCGTCGCCGTCACGCTCACGGCCTTAGTCGTTTCCGCCATTGTGGTGAAATCCCCGCGACTTGCAAGCACGGAGAGGCTGGCCGAGCTGGAAACTCCCGCGCCGCACCTGTTGGCGCAAGCTTTACTGGCCCCAAAGGCCAATGAAGCGGCCTTTACCACGCCTTTTTTCAATGCCAAAGCAGAAACCCTGACCCTCAATACCTTCAAAGGCCAGGGGGTGGTGCTAAACTTCTGGGCCACATGGTGCGCGCCTTGTGTGCGCGAAATGCCCGCCCTGGATAATTTAGCCGCCAAACTGAAGGATCGGGGCGTGCGCGTGGTGGCGCTTTCCGAAGACCGCAAGGCAATGGAGCTGGTGCCGCCCTTTTACGCCGACAAAACCATCCACAATCTCGACATTTATTATGACGTAACGAGTGAATTATCCCGCGCCATGAGCATCGAAGGCCTGCCTACCACCCTGTTAATCACCGCCGACGGACGCGAGATCGGGCGAGTCCAGGGCCCGCTGGAGTGGGATAACGACGCCATTGCCGACTACCTGGCCCAAGCCTTAGGACCGCGATAATATCTCCCGCCTAATAATTCCAAAGAATTCAAGGCGTTGATTGACGTACATTTTACACATTATAAATGGTGCAAATTACCTATGGGACAAGACGCCGACAATCGTTACGATCTTGCCCTAATCATCTGTTGCAATGGGGACGCACGGTGGCCACCACTAAAACGCCATTGATTGCCGCAAACGGCGGCGGCGCCAAAAAGATCAAAATGCCCCCGCGCCCCGACAGCCCGGAGCAGCGCCTGCACGATATCGTCTCCACGGTGGGCGATTGGATCTGGGAAACCAATGAAATCTTGGAATTGACGTTCGTTTCCGATCGTTTCAAGCAAACCACCGGCCTAAGCCCCGAGGTGCTTAAGGGCAAAACCCTGCAACAGGTGGTGCTGTCCGACGACAGTGTGGGCAAGAGCAATCCGGTCGTATTTACCTTAGATCACCGCGAACCGTTCCAAGACATCGCCTGCACGATCATTGCGGCAGGCGGCGAGGTGCAGCATTTCACCCTGTCCGGCATTCCCTATTACAGCGACAACCACATGTTTCGCGGCTATCGCGGCGCGGCGCACAACATCACCCAGCAACTCGAAACCCAACGCAAATACTACGAAGCCCTGACCCCGCATCGACCGACCTTTACGCACAGCAAAAAAATTGCCGAGCTGAGCGATCTTGATGTTTTAGGACACGCGGCGGATGCCCACGGCTTGCGCGAGGCCTTCGTTATTTATGGCCAGAACGGCGAGATCGTCGCCGCCAGCGAAGGCTACGCCAAACTTTATCCCGCCGTGAGCGACATGCTGCTTTCGGGTACTTCGCTGCGCGATATTCTGATCGAAGCCGCAAAACGACTAAACATTAAAGAAGCGAAGGGCCGGCTCGACGATTGGGTGGACGAAAAACTTCATGCGCGCCTTCATCCTCAACCGATCCATCACGATATCTATCGCGGCGGCAGGTGGTGGCGCATTCACGAACAGCGCACCCAAGACGGCCAAGTCATCAGCCTGCACACCGACGTCACCGCCGTGCGCGACATGGAATCATCCCTGCTGGATGCGGAAACACGCTACCGCCGACTGATTGAAATGGCCCCGGACTTAACCTGCGTAGTGTCCGACGGCATCATCACCTTGATGAATTCCGCAGGCGCCGCGATGTTAGGCATCGACGACCCTGAAAATATGGTCGGCAAACGCTTTTCGGATTATCTGCATCCGGATTTCCGTAGCGTATTGAATACGAACATCCCCGATTTAGTGGGCGAACAGTGGATTCCCATCCGCCTGCTGCGCGCCGATAAAGTCATCATCGACGCGGATCTCGCGGTTTTGCCCTTTAGCGAACGCGGCACCCGGACGATCATGTTAGTCGCCCGCGACACATCGGAACGCAACCGCGCGGCCCGCGCCATCATCAACCGCGAAGAACAGTTGCAAGGCATTTTACAAACGGTGGTGGATGGCATCATCACCATCGATAGCAAAGGCATCGTGCTGGCGTTCAACAAGGCAGCGGAAAAAATATTCGGCTACTCCGCCCGTGAAATCATCGGCAAAAACGTCCATATGCTCATGCCCGAACCCTTCCGCACCGATCATGACAGCTATTTGGCGCGCTACCACAAAACCCGCAAAGCCAAGATCATCGGCCAGGGTCGCGAAGTTACGGGGCGGCGCAAGGATGGCTCCACCTTCCCGGTCGATTTAGCGGTCAGCGAGCTGAAACTCGACGGCAAAGTCTTTTTCACCGGCGTGGTGCGCGACATCACGGAACGGAAAAAGGCGGAAGAAGAACTGCGCGACAGCCGCGAACGCTTCGAGCTCGCCATCGATGGCGCTGGTGAAGGCATCTGGGACTGGGATATCCAGGAGGGTCGCATCTACATTTCGCCGAAACTGCGCGAAATGACCGGCTATAAAAACAAGCTGATCAAACCGACGTCATGGCTCAAGCTCGTTCACGCCGATGATCGCAAGGAATACCGCAAACGCCTGATCGCGCATCTCAAAGGCAAAACGCCGGATTTCACCGCCGAATGCCGCTTGTCCAACCGCAAAAATGAAAAAAATGTACGCTGGTTCCGCATCTCGGGCATGGCGTTGCGCGACCGCGCGGGCTGGGCTTACCGCATGGCGGGATCGGTCGGCGACATCACCGACAAAATAGAATTTGAAAGCGAACTGATTCGCGCCAAGGAACGCGCGGAAATCGCCAACCGGGTGAAAACGGAATTCCTGGCCAACATGAGCCATGAACTGCGCACGCCTTTAAACGCCATTATCGGTTTTTCCGATGTGATGTTGTCCAAGCTGTTCGGCGATCTGCAACCGCGTTACAGCGATTACGTCGGAAATATCCGCGATTCCGGGGCGCATCTGTTGGCGGTCATCAACGACATCTTGGACGTATCGCGTATCGAAGCGGGCCGTATGGAACTCAGGCCGGAGCGCGTTAATCTGGTGCAGCTGGTTGACGCCGCCATACGCCTGGTGCGCGACCGCGCCCACGAACAACGCCTGTCGTTGACCCGCAAGGTAGCCAAAGACATGCCCGACATCTTGGTCGACAACCAGCGCATGAAACAGGTGCTGCTCAATTTGTTGTCCAACGCGGTAAAGTTCACCCCCGAAGACGGCAAGGTCCAAGTCAAAGTTTCAAAAACGCGATCCGGCGAAGTGCTGATCGTCGTTCAGGACTCCGGCATCGGCATGAACGAACAGGAAATCAAAACCGCGTTGACGCCCTTCGGCCAAGTGGACAGCAAACTGGCGCGGCGCTTTGAAGGCACCGGGCTGGGGCTGCCGCTGACCAAAAGTTTTATCGAACTTCACGCCGGCACGATGAGCATCAAAAGCAAACGCGGCGAAGGCACGACGGTTTCCATTCTCATTCCATCGGACCGCGTGCTGGACTAACGTCGACGGAGGTCGCCATGGCATCAAGCCAAACCACGAGCACGACCATTCGCATCGCCACCTTTAACTTGGAAAGCTTAGATGAGCCGCCGCGCGGTCGCGCTTCGCTGGAAAGCCGCATCAATGCCCTGCGCCCGCAACTGGTGCGCCTGCACGCCGATGTGCTGTGCCTGCAGGAAGTCAACGGTCAGCGCGACGGCAAAGGCGAAGCGCGCACGCTCAGCGCCCTCGACCAAGTACTCAAGGGCACGGTTTATGAAACCTACCGCCGGGTCGCAACAAAAAGTCCTTCGGGGCGGGGCGTGCGCGACCGTCACAACCTAGTCATCTTGACGCGCTTTCCCATCACCGCCACGGATGAAGTGTGGAATCATCTGGTCGAACCGCCGCTCTATCGCTGCCAGACTTCCGACCCGGCCCAAGATACGCCGCAACCCGTGCATTGGGACCGCCCCATGCTGTACGCCGATTTGGATTTAGGCGACGGGCGCAACATGGTGGTGGTCAACGTGCATCTGCGCGCGCCCCGCGCGGCCTTTATTTCGGGCCAGAAAAAAGACCGCCACAACTGGAAGACCATGGCGGGCTGGGCGGAAGGTTTTTTCCTCGCCACCGTCAAGGCGGCAGGCCAGGCGTTGGAGGTGCGCGCGTTTTTAGACCGGCTGTTCGATCTGGATGAAAACGCCTTAGTCGCGGTGGTGGGCGACTTCAATTCCAGCGACGGCCAAGCGCCGGTGCGCATCATCTTAGGCGACGAAGACGATGCCGGCAGCGGCGAACTGGCGCCCCGCATGTTGCTCGCCGCCGAACGCAGCCTGCCGGAAAGCCAGCGTTTTTCCGTCATTCACCGGGGGCGGCCGCATATGGCGGATCATATTTTGCTGTCCCGGCAACTGATGGGCTGGCTGCACCATGTGGAATGCCACAACGAAGGCCTGCACGACGAGGTATCGAGCCCGGCGGCGGTGCCGGATGCGCCGGAATCGTATCACGCCCCGGTGATGTGTGAACTAAATAAGGGCTTTGCCCCAACTGCCTTGCCATAACCCCCGCGCCCCCCTAGCTTATAACAAGAAGCTCATAACTTGGGGTTTTCCGTGAATACGCCCGTTTCTTTCGATCCAACGTTACTTGCGCGCCTGCGCCAACGCCTCACTGCCCTAGGGCTGGATGGTTTTTTGGTGCCGCACGCCAATGCGCACCAAAGCGAATACCTGCCCGCCAGCGATGAGCGTCTGGCGCGGCTGACGGGTTTTAGCGGTTCGGCGGGTTTCGCCATCGTACTTAAAGATTCCGCCGCCCTGTTCGTCGATGGCCGTTACACCCTGCAGGCGGCGAACGAAGTCGATGCTGGCACTTTTGAAATTGTCGCCAGCGCCAAAACTCGCCCCTCGGCATGGCTCAAGGACCGCTTGCGCCCCCGTAATAAAATCGGCTTCGATCCGTGGCTGCACACGCCCAAAGACCTAGAAAGTTTTGCCGAAGTTTGTCGCAATACAGAGGCCGAACTGCTGAGCGTGGACTTAAACCCCATCGATGCCGAATGGCCCGACCGCCCGGCGGA